>CAMLOA010000316.1 GCA_946481445.1 uncultured Devosia sp.
CGGAATGGCTGGCGCCGTCGCTGGAGCGCGGCTTTGGCGACAACTGGATTGCCGAGGGGCAGGACATGGCCGGACGGCCATCGCTGGACCTGCGGGTCAATACGCTCAAATCCAGCCGCGAGCGGGTGATGAAGTCGCTGGCGCGGTTTGCGCCGCGGGAAACGGCGATTTCGCCGTTCGGCATCACCATGCCGGCCGGACCGCGCGATGCGCGAACGCCCAATGTCACGACGGATGAGGGATATCTCAAGGGCTGGTTCGAAGTGCAGGACCAGGGCAGCCAGATCGTGGCTGCCCTGGCCGGCGCGCGGCCGGGAGAACAGGTTCTCGACCTCTGCGCCGGCGCTGGTGGCAAGACGCTGGCGCTCGCCGCCGCCATGGCCAACAAGGGCCAGATCTTTGCCTATGACAGTGATCGCAACCGCCTGGCTCCCATCTATGACCGGCTCAAGCGCAACGGCGCCCGTAACGTGCAGGTCCGCGCACCCCAGCCCGGCGCGCTGGACGACCTGACGGGCAAGATGGACCGCGTCGTCATCGACGCGCCTTGCACGGGGACGGGCACCTGGCGCCGCCGGCCCGACACCAAGTGGAAGCTGACGCCCGATCTGCTGGCCCAGCGTCTCGCCGATCAGGCTGCCGTGCTCGACCAGGGCCAGGCCTATCTCAAGCCCGGCGGCATACTCGTCTATATCACCTGCTCCATTCTCCCCGAGGAGAATGACGATCAGGTCAACGCCTTTCTGTCCCGTCATCCCGGCCTCGCTCGACTCGATCCATCCCCCCTCTGGCAGGCCGCCTTCGGTGCGGCCATGCCCGCGAGCCTCTCAACGCCGGGCGGGGGCGTGCTGCTGACGCCGCATCGCACCGGCACGGACGGCTTCTACTTCTGCGCCATGCGGCGGCAGGCATGACCAGTCTCGACAATCAGGAATCCGGCCTGACGCTGCCCCTGTTCATCGGGCTGGCCGTGCTGGTGATCGTCGGCGCCGGTGCGGCCATCTGGTTTGCCCTGCCGGGCCCCGATACCGACCTGCGGCTGGTCTCACCCTCCGGACGCTCGGCGCTCGAGCTGGGGGAACTCTGCTCCGAAGTCGCCTGCAACCGCGTTGCCATACTGGAGCTGGAGGGGGTCCGCACGGGATGCCCGCTGCAATTGCCGGGCTCGGTACCGCTTCTCGGGTCGGTTGCGGCGACATGGTCGGAGGATGAATCGGCGGTGTCGGTCGCCTATGGCGTCCCCCCGGGCCAAACCGGCACGCTGGAATTCTCGGCCCAGATTTGCACGCTCACCCGGTGAGGTGAACCGACCGGCATCGGCATGCGTTCAATCACCAGGCTTGTCGCAAACCATGGATGCTGCCGATGTCCTCCGCCTCCCTCGCCGATTACAAGACCCCGCGGTCATGGCTTGTCCTGGCAGTGTTCCTCGCCATCGTCATCGGCGTGGGCGGGCTGATCGGGACCCAGTCGGTCCCCGGCGCCTGGTATGAAAGCCTCGCCAAGCCCCCCTTCAATCCGCCGAACTGGATTTTCGGCCCGGTCTGGTTCGCCCTCTACGTGATGATCGCCGTCGCCGGCTGGCGCATCTGGATGATCGATGCCAACAGCACGCCGATGCGGATATGGATCGCGCAGATGGCGCTCAACTGGCTGTGGTCGCCAGTCTGGTTCATCGGGCAGATGCTGTGGCCGGCCTTCGCCATCATCGTCGTCATCCTGGCGCTGATCCTGGCCTTCATCCTCACCGCCCGCAAACTGGACCGGCCTGCGGCCTGGCTGTTCGTGCCCTATGCCGCCTGGGTGGCCTTCGCCTCGACGCTCAACCTGTCGATTGCACTGCTGAACTAGGCATGGGGGCCGGCGCAGGCTTGCCTTCGAGGCCCCGTGCCCAGGCGATGACCGGTGCTTCGAGCCAGCGATAGGACAGGGTCGCCACCGCCACGGTAATGGCGACCGCAACGCCCGAACTGGCAAGCCACACCATCGGGTCGGTCACGGTGCCATAGACGAGCTCGGGCACCCAGAACCGCTGCATCAGTTCGATGACGATGGTGTGGTAGATGTAGATGCCGAACGAGATCTGCGCCACGAACCGCACCGGCGGATTGTCCAGCACCCGCCCCAGCAGCATGGTCGACGGTCCCGTGGCCAGCACCAGCCCCACCAGCAGGTGCATGATCGGGAAGCGGTAGGGAATGTTCAGCCAGCCATAGAGCTCGCCTGCCTCGCGATAGGCATGGCTCCACATGAACCAGAAGGCGCCGACAAGCGCGGCGAGGCAGGCAAGGTCGAACACCCAGTGCCTCCAGCGCATCAGCAGCGTCTGCAACCCGCCGGCCAGGGCGCCCATGGCGAACATGGCAAAGAAGCCGAAGGGATTGAACCAGGGCATCCACCACTTGGCACCACCCTGCAATCCAAACTCCCAGCCCCGCTGGTAGGGATCGACCTGCACCAGCGCCGTGAATGCCACATGCGCTCCTATCGCTGCGGCGATGATGCCCAGCCAGGCAATGCGCCTTGCCCAGGCGGGTAGACGGCGTCCCAGGGAGAAAAGCAGGATGAAGCCGAACGGAAGGAAGACATAGGAACTGACCTCGAAACCGATCGACCACAGGGGGCCGTTGACCTCCACCGGAAAGAAGCTGGTCCAATGCCAGTCGCTGACGAGGAAGAAGCCGGCCAGGTAGCGCAGCCACAGCCACATATCGAGGCGGGCAAAGAACACCGTGAAGCTGAGAATAAAGGTGACCGTCAAAGCCACCCAGAAGGCCGGCAGGATGCGCGCCGCGCGGCGCAGGGCGTAGATGCGCAAGGAGGGTAGGGGTGCCCCCGCGTCAACGGCAATCCAGAATGGCCGGGACAGCAGGAAACCGCTGAGCACGAAGAATATCCCCACCCCAAATCCGCCGCCATTGGCCAGCACCTGGGCAATGTCCGGTTCCCCCAAAGGGGAGCGGAAGTTGATCTTCTGCGCGAGATGATGAAACAGCACGATCAGGCATGCGGCCGCGCGCGTGAAATCGGCTCCATCCAGGCGCCTCTCCAAACCCATTACAACCCCTCCAACAATGCATGGGCGTTCCTCCAACGCCCCGCTTGCGGAATCCCCGGACTGAAGCTAAAGCCTCGCCATGCAGCACCCAGAGACCGTTTCCGCAAACGATACCATTCTCATCGTCGACTTCGGTTCGCAAGTCACGCAGCTTATTGCGCGGCGCATTCGCGAAACTGGCGTCTACTGCGAAATCCACCCGTTCCAGTCCGCGGGGGCCGCCATGGTCGCCCTGCGGCCAAAGGGCGTTGTGCTTTCGGGCAGCCCGGCCTCGACGCTGGACGAGAATGCACCGACCATCGATCCGGCAATTCTGGCGGCCAATGTGCCGATCCTGGGGATCTGCTATGGCCAGCAGGCCCTGTGCATGGCCCTGGGGGGCAAGGTCGAGGCTGGTCACCACCGCGAATTCGGCCGCGCCGAAGTCACCGTCCACAAGCCCAGCGCGCTCTATGACGGCATCTGGGAGCTTGGCACCGCCCACCAGGTCTGGATGAGCCACGGCGACCGCGTTACGGCGCTGCCGGAAGGCTTCGAGGTCGTCGGGACCTCGGCCAATGCGCCCTTCGCCATGATCGCCAACGAGGCACGCCGCATCTGGGCCGTCCAGTTCCACCCCGAGGTCGTGCATACCCCGGACGGCGCCAGGCTCTATGCCAATTTCGTCCACAAGATCTGCGGCATCGCATCGAACTGGACCATGTCGG
>CAMLOA010000317.1 GCA_946481445.1 uncultured Devosia sp.
GCGAGAACACCGAAATCGACAAGACGGTGATCGAGCAGCTTTCCGATCCGCTGACGCACATGATCCGCAACTCGGCCGACCACGGCATCGAGAGCCCGGAGAAGCGCCTTGGCCGCGGCAAGTCCGACACCGGCACGATCCGCCTTTCGGCCGAGCAGGCCGGCGGCAACATTCTCATCGTCGTGGAGGACGACGGCGGCGGCATCAACCGGGAACGCGTGCTGCAGGTGGCCCGCGACAAGGGCATCGTCGCGCCCGACGTCAACCCCACCGACGAGCAGATCGACCAGCTGATCTTTGCCCCCGGCTTCTCGACGGCCTCCGAGGTCAGCGACATTTCCGGCCGCGGCGTCGGCATGGACGTGGTGCTCTCCAACATCAAGAAGATCGGCGGCTCGGTGCATGTGCGCAGCTGGACCGGCAAGGGCTGCCGCATGACGCTGCGCCTGCCGCTGACGCTGGCCGTGCTCGACGTGATGCTGGTCAAGGTGGGTGACAGCCCCTATGTGGTGCCGCTCAGCTCGATCGTGGAAACCATCCAGTGCTCGCGCGCCAGTTTCGAGCGCGTGCCCTCGGGCGGCCAGGTGCTGCAGGTGCGCGGGGAATATGTGCAGGTCATCGACCTGGCCAAGCGCTTCTCGATGGTCACCGAGACCGATCCGGAAAACCGGTTCGTGGTGCTGTGCGAGGCCGAGGGCAGCCACAAGGTGGCGCTGATCGTCGACGACATCATCGGCCAGCAGCAGGTGGTCATCAAGTCGCTCGAAGAGAATTTCGAACGGGTGGACGGCATTGCCGGCGGCACGATCCTGGGCGACGGCAATGTCGCGCTGATCGTGGACGTGCAGGGCCTCAAGACCACCCATATCCACAAGAATGCGGCCTAGCGGCCGACCAGTTGCGTAGCCGGCCAGAAGGGCGGCAGAAAGGCGGTTAGAAATGGAAGCGCTCGGTTTGCGCGACGACATGGGCGAGAAGGTCGGCGTTGCCGGCGCCAACTCGCTCCAGCTCATCGCATTCTCGATCGGTGAACAGACCTATGGGGTGGAGATCACCACGGTGCGCGAGATCCGCGCCTGGAACGGGGCGACACCGCTGCCCAATACGCGTGAATTCGTGCGCGGGGTGATCAACCTGCGCGGCACCATCGTTCCCATCTTCGACCTGCGCGCCCGCTTCGGCGATGGCCAGACCTCGCCCACCAAGAACCATGTCGTGGTGGTGATGAGCGTGGGCGACAAATGGGTCGGCATCCTGGTGGACGCGGTCAGCGACATCCTCACCGTCTCGCGCGACGACATCCACAATGTGCCCGAAGGCAACTCGATCGATACCGAACTGCTCAACGGCATCGTGACGCATGAAAGCCGCATGGTCGGCCTGATCGACCTGCATGCGGTGGTCTCCGGCGCCAAGATGGACGGCTAGGCCGGACGCTTCGGCATGAGCATTTGAAAAGGGCACCCGCAGGTGCCCTTTTGCATTTCCGGAGGGGCCATGCTCCAGCTCGCTTTTGAGACCACGATCATCGAGTGGCGCGGACCGGCGCCGTTCTTCCTTGCGCCGGTGCCAGAAGAGCATGTTGCCGCCGTGCGCTCGGCGGCGCGGCTGGCCAGCTATGGCTGGGGTGTGGTGCCGGTGACGGCGGTGATCGGCGGGGTGAGCTTTGCCACCTCGCTGTTTCCGCGCGACGGTGGCTATCTGCTGCCGCTCAAGGACAAGGTGCGCAGGGCCGCCGGTGTCACCCTGGGGGACAGGGTGCGGGTGACGATGACCATCGCCATGCCCGACCCGACGGATTGACCGGCCGAGCCGGATTTGCGGCCACGTGGCCACAAAACCTTAACGGCATTGGCATTTACTGGGGCGGACAGCCAGGTGAAGCCAATGACGCCCCAGTCCGAAGCGCCGATCAACGCCGATGTGCAATTGTCCGAACTGCTCGGTGCGCTCAGCCATGCCCTCGACATGACCGAGGGCCAGCCGGCGGGGCATTGCGTGCGGGCTACCTGGATCGGGCTGCATCTGGGGCAGGCCATCGGGCTGGGCCAGGACCAGCTCTGGGAGCTCTATTACGCCGTCATGCTCAAGGATCTGGGCTGTTCGAGCAATGCGGCCCGCATCTGCGAGCTCTACCTGACCGACGATCTGACCTTCAAGCGCGACTTCAAGACGGTCAGCCGCAGCCTGCCGCGCGTGCTGAACTTCGTGTTTTCCCATACCGGCATCGAGAGCGGGCTGGCCGAGCGGCTGCGCGCCATCGTCAACATCATGCAGAATGGCGGCGAGATCGTTGACGACCTCATCCGAACCCGCTGCCATCGCGGCGCCGAAATTGCCGCCCGGCTGCGCTTTCCGCCGGCGGTGAGCGAGGCCATCCATGCCCTGGACGAGCACTGGGATGGCAAGGGGCGGCCCGACAACCTGGCCGGCGCCACCATTCCGGTGCATGCGCGGATCGCGCTCCTGGCCCAGGTCGTGGATGTGTTCCACACGGCGGCCGGCCGGCAGGCGGCCATCGAGGAGGTGAAGTCCCGGTCGGGGAGCTGGTTCGACCCGGCCCTGGTCACTGCCTTCGAAGGTCTGGCCGGGCAGGCCACCTTCTGGTCGGACCTGTCGGCGCCCGATCTCGAACAGCGGTTGCTGGCGATGGCGCCGGACCACCTGTCGCAGGCCGTGGACGAGGACTATCTGGACGACATCGCGCGCGCCTTCGCGCAGATCGTCGACTCCAAGAGCCCGTTTACCTCAGGCCATTCGGAACGGGTTGCGGTCTATGCCGACATGATCGCGGTGGAAACGGGCATGCCGGCGGCGCGGCGCCGCTGGCTGAAGCGGGGCGCCCTGCTGCACGATATCGGCAAGCTGGGCGTGTCCAACTCGATCCTGGACAAGAACGGCAAGCTCGACGAGGCCGAATGGGCGTCGATGCGCAACCATGCCGCCCTGTCCGAGGAGATCCTGGCGCGGGTGCCGGTGTTCCGCGATATCGCCCATATCGGCGGCGGGCACCACGAACGGCTCGACGACAAGGGCTATCCGAGGGGCCTGCGGGAGCAGGAGATTCCCCACGAGACCCGGATTGTCTCGCTGGCCGACGTGTTCGACGCGCTGACCGCCGATCGCCCCTACCGGGCCGCGATGAGCACGCAGGCGGCGCTCGAGATCATGGCGCCCGATGTGGGGACGTCGTTCGACCCGCAATTGTTCGCCGCACTCGAGGCGGCGCTGGCACGGATCGAGACCGCGGCCGCCTGAGCTGCCCGCCCGCATCGCGGCGATGCGTGCAGATGGCTTGCGCCGGGGGCGGTTCGTGCTTTAGGGACCGCGCATCCGCGGCCACGGCCGCCCGCGCAGGTATGACCGCATGATCAAGCTCGAATCCATCGGCAAGCAGAACGGCAAGCAGATCGTCTTCATCGACGCATCCGCCGCCCTGCAGAAGGGCGAGAAGGTCGGGCTGGTGGGGCCCAATGGCGCCGGCAAGACCACCCTGTTCCGCATGATCACCGGCGAGGAACAGCCCGACGAGGGACAGGTGTCGGTCGATCGCGGCATTACCATCGGCTATTTCAGCCAGGATGTGGGCGAGATGAGCGGCCGCAGCGTCGTCGCCGAGGTGATGAACGGAGCCGGGCCGGTCAGCCAGATCATGGCCGAAATGGCCGAGCTCGAAACCGCCATGGCCGATCCCGACCGGGCCGACGAGATGGATGCGATCATCGAGCGCTATGGCGAGGTGCAGCATCGCTTCGAGGAAC
>CAMLOA010000318.1 GCA_946481445.1 uncultured Devosia sp.
CAATCTGGCTGTTTCCAAGGTCTTTGGCCGCAGCAAGTCTGCCGCCGAGCGCCATGACTGGATCATGGACAATCTCAACCTGGTGCAGATGGCCCATGCCAAGGACAAGCGGCCGACCGAAATCTCGGGGGGCATGAAGCAGCGCGTCGGCATCGCCCGGGCGCTGGCCATGGAACCCAAGATTCTGCTGCTCGACGAGCCCTTCGGCGCCCTCGATGCGCTGACCCGCGCACACCTGCAGGACCAGATGATGGAAATTCACCAGCGGCTGGGCAACACCATGATCATGATCACCCATGACGTGGACGAGGCGGTGCTGCTGTCGGATCGCATAGTGATGATGACCAATGGCCCGGCCGCCACGATCGGGGAAGTGCTCGCCGTTCCGCTCGAGCGGCCGCGCCGGCGCATCGAGCTGGCCTCCGACCGCACCTATCTCAAGTGCCGCGAGGCCGTGCTGAAGTTCCTCTACGAGCGCCATCGCTTCGTCGAGGCGGCGTAGGGGCAAGGGGGGTATCCCCGGCGGATGCCGGGGGCCATCCTCAAGCAGCTAACCGGCCAGGTGCCGGCTCAGGAAGCGCATGACCGCTGCCCGCATCGCCGGCGTTTCCTGATGGCCAATGCCCGGTTCTGAAACGACTTCCAGGGCTTGCGGCTGGCTGGCATAGGCGGGCCGCAGCTCGGCGAGGGCACGCTCAACCGCAAGTGGCGGGGTGAGCTTGTCGGCTTCGCCAATGGTGACGAGCTGCGGGCGCGGCGCCACGAGGGCGGCGATGCTGCCGGCATCCGCTTCGGACAGAAGTCCCGGCACCACCATGTAGATGCCGTGCCCGTCATGCGCCCCCAGCTCGATCATGGTGCGCTGGTCGGCAAAGCAGCAGAGCTGGGCGACAGCTGCGATGCGTTGGTCCATGGCAGCCAGGAAATAGGACAGGGTGCAGCCCATGGACATGCCCAGAGCGGCGATCCGGGTGGCATCGACATCGGGCCTGGCGGCAAGCCAGGTAAGCGCTGCCGACAGATCAGAAAGCATTTGGCCCAGAAGGGATTCTCCGTGCCAAAGCAAGGCTTTGGCAGCGTAGGCCTCGCTGACCGTCGCGCGGGTTCCGAAGACCGGCATGTCGATGGCCAGGGTCACATAGCCGGCCCGGGCCAGTTCCGGACCGTAGGGAGATTGCAGGTATTCCCGGCCGTCCATCAGTTCGGCGGCGCCGATGTCATAGCGGCCACCATGCGAATGGGCGTAAAGAATCGCGGGGCAGGGTGCGGCGGCGTGCAGCGGACGGGTGAGCAGGCCCCGCACCGGGATTCCGCCCAGGTTGAAGGCGAGCCGCTCCAGCGCGTATCCGTCATGTGCTTGGCTGCCCTGACGGGACAGCTCGATGGCCGGTTCGTCGAACCGGATCAGCGCTCGCAGGCGTTCGCGGCTAAAGGACATGACGGGACCTCCGGAGCGGGACCATGCCGCAGCGGCAGCCGGGGAGCAATGTGCGAATCCATCCCGGCCCCAGCAGAATGCATCTGGTATGGAAGCGCAGGCCGTTGCATGGTCGGCCGCTTTGATGCGCAGAGGACGATCTTCCCATGCCCTTTCCAGACCTCATCCAGCCCGAGCTCGGTGCCTATCGCAGTGCGGTGAAGACCCCCGAGGATTTTGCAGACTTCTGGGATGCGACGATCGCGGAGGCCAGGGCGAGCGGGGGAGCAGCCAGCATCACGCCGGTGGCAACCACGCTCAGGCTGGTCCAGGCATTTGACGTGACTTTTCCGGGATTTGGCGGGCATCCGGTGAAGGGGTGGCTCGTATTGCCGGCCCAGCGCAGCGGGCGCTTGCCGCTGGTGGTGCAGTATCAGGGCTATGGCGGGGGGCGCGGATTCCCGCATGAGCAATTGCACTGGGCCGCATCGGGCTATGCCTATTTCCGCATGGATACGCGTGGGCAGGGCAGTGGCTGGAGCACTGGCGCCACGCCCGACCCCGTCGGTTCGACGCCCTCGCTGCCGGGCGTGATGACCAAGGGTATTCTCGACCGGGCGGACTACTACTATCGCCGCCTGTTCACCGATGCGGTGCGCGCGATCGATGCGCTGGCGGGGCAGGACTTCGTCGACCCCGACCGGATCGCGGTCTGCGGCGGCAGCCAGGGCGGCGGAATCACGCTGGCGGTCGCCGGTATCGATAGCCGGATCGCGGCCGCCATGCCGGACGTGCCCTTCCTCTGCGACTACCCGCGCGCGGTGCAGAAGGCCCTGCGCGACCCCTATGGCGAGATCGTCCGCTTCCTCGCGCAGCATCGGGACAAGAAGGCCAAGGTCTTCGAAACGTTGAACTATTTCGATGGTGTCAATTTTGCGCGGCAGGCAAAGGCGCCCGCCCTGTTCTCGGTGGCATTGATGGACGATATCTGTCCGCCATCAACGGTTTACGGCGCCTTCCATGCCTATGCCGGGGCGGACAAGACCATGGTCGAATATGAGTTCAACAATCACGAGGGGGGCCAGGCGTTCCAGGACAGCGAGCAGATGACCTGGTTGGGCCGGTTGTTCGCGATGTAGGGGAAAATCCGCGTCAGGGCTTGCCTTGCTCAAAAAACGCAAATATTGCGTAGATAAAGTAACGCAAGGCAGCGCAATTGGCCCCCCAGAGACGTGCAAATCAATCTGACATCGCGGAACGCCTCGGTGTTTCGGTCAGCACGGTATCGCGCGCGCTGGCCAACGAGCTTGGCATCAGCGACGCGGTGCGCCGCGACGTGCAGCGCGTGGCCCGGCAACTGGGCTACAAGAGCAAGCATACACCCGCTGCGGCGAGTGGGGATAAACGGGCGGTGGCGCTGGTGCCGCTGGGGAGCGCGACATCAGGCCTGTCCGGGTTCTATTTCGGGATCGTGGAGGGCATGCGGGCGCAGGCGGCCGAGATGGGCATGGCGCTCGATGTGCGCCTGGTCAACGAGACCGTGGTCACGCTGGACATGGTGCGCAAGCAGGTGCTGCAGGCCGACGCCCAGGGCGTGCTGCTGGCGGGTATCGACCCGGCCGACGAACTGGTGGCCTGGAGCGCCAGCGAAGAGGTCCCGATGGTGCTGGTCAATGGCAGCGATCCGCTGATGCGGCTGAGCTCGGTATCGCCGGCCAACTTCTATGGCGCCTACATGGCGACGCAGCGGCTGATCGATGCCGGGCACCGCAAGATCCTGCATTATGGACAGGTCTGGCGCCACACGCTGATGCAGCGCCAGCGGGGCTTTGAGGCGGCAATCGCGGCCAATCCGGGGGTCGAGGGCCAGATCATCCACAATGCCGACGTGCCGGTGAAGCAGCTGGTTGCCGACCTCATGGCGGGCAAGCACGATGCGACGGCGCTGTTCAGCTGGAACGACATCGCGGCCGTGGAAATGCTCGAACACATCTACGGACCCGAGAGCCCGCTGCCGCAGAACTTCTCCATTATCGGCTTTGACGACCTGCCGATCGCCGGGATGGCCACGCCGCGGCTGAGCACGATGCGGGTGGACCGCGAAGCGATCGGGCGGGGTGCAATTCGCCTGTTGCAACAACAGCTTGACGGCGAGACGGCGGTGCAGCAGCTACAGATCGGGCTGACCATGGTCGAAGGCGAGACGGTGTTTCCCGCGGGGTAGGGCGGGCCCCCCCCGGGGGGCGGCTTTGTCGAGGTGGCTGCCTGGAACATGTCCGGTGCGCGTGGCTCACCCTCACTCCCTCTCCAAAAGCGAGGGGAAGGCGTGCGCAG
>CAMLOA010000319.1 GCA_946481445.1 uncultured Devosia sp.
GTAGCCGAAACGCAGTGCGTCACGTGGCTGCAGCTGCACCACGTCGGCCTCAAAGCCGGCCACGCGCTCGCTGCCCTGCGCACTGGCGCTGTAGTGCTGATCGATGGCCGCATCGGCCGACTTGAGCAACTGAGGAAACAGTCCGAGGGATTCGCGCTTCTCGATGACGGCCACGCGGCTTTGCGGCGAGAAGGTAATCACCTCATCATTGCGGCGGAAGGTGGAGCGCGGCGTGCCCGTCAGAGCTTCCACCCGCTCCATCTGCTGACGGCCATCGCAGATATGCCAGACCCGCGCACTCGACATGGCGCCATCCGACGACACCACCAGGGTCCCGACGTAGGCACGCCGGCGCGAGGCATCGTGCATGCGCTGCAGCCATTCGGAAATGCTGCGCTCGCTGGACACCAGCCCGGGCGTGTCGGCCCCGGCGGGTGCCAGACCGAGCAGCAGCAGCAACGGCAGCACCAGACGCAAGAATGCGGTCACTTTCATGCCCTGCCCGTTCAGCGCGCCGGCCGCTCGAAGGTCGCGTTGCGCAGAAAGCCCGCGGGCATCTGCAACGCCGAAGTCCCACCCTGCTGCTGATGGGCCGCGATCAGCTGGTCCAGCCGTGGATCACGGATCATCACTGGCGCCTCGGATGTGGGCGACGGCGCAGGTACCACCGTCGCCAGTTGGGGCGCCGCCGTATCAGGTCGCAGGGCCACCAGTTGCCAGCCGAGCACCGCCACCGCCATCAGGGAACACAGACCTGCCACCAGCTTCCAGCGCCAGACACTGTCGTTCGCGCTCGTGCGAATCGCGCCCGCGACCGGCTGCGCGGACCCAGCAGACAAGGGTCTCGCCGTGCCCAGCTGGCTGCGCAGGCGGGCGACAAACGCCTCGTCGGAGGCACCGAGTGCCGCCGCGTCGCCGTGGCGCATGACTTCGCCTACCAGGTGGTAATCGCGCCAGCAGGCGCGGGCCTGCGGGTCCGACTGCAAGGCGACCATCGCCCGGGCAAACTCGGCCTCCTGGAGCTCGCCATCCACCAGGGCCGACACCAGCTCAGGAGCCCGCCGGGCCTGAAATTCGGAGTCTTCTTTCATGTTCATTCCTACCAACGTTTACCGGTCTGACGGTCCAGCAGCGGGCGCACACGCGCAGAAATGGCCTCACGCGCCCGGAAGATGCGTGAGCGCACCGTCCCGATCGGACACGCCATGACCGCCGCAATGTCCTCGTAACTCAGCCCTTCGATCTCGCGCAAGATGACGGCCTGACGCAAATCCTCGGGCAGGGCTTCCAGGGCGGCCTGCACGGCGGCGGCAATTTCACGGGCCGCCAGCAGGCTTTCCGGGGTTTCTTCAGCTATTGGTTCATTCCCGGGCTGGAAAGTTTCATCGTCGTCCCCCGCGGGGCGCAGAGCCGCCTCGGTCAGCAGAGGGTCGTGCTTGAGATCCAGGAGGGTCTTCTTGGCCGTGTTGACGGCAATGCGATAGAGCCAGGTATAGAACTGCGCGTCGCCCCGGAACTGGTGCAGGGCCCGGTAGGCCCGGATGAAGCTTTCCTGCGCGATGTCCTCGACCAGGTCGACGTCCCGCACCATGCGGGCGATGAGGCGCTGGATGCGGCGCTGATATTTGATGACCAGCAGCTCGAAGGCCCGGTCGTCCCCGGCCAGGGTCCGGGCCACCAGCTGGGCGTCGCTATCGGCGGCGGGAGGCAGCGGTTCGCTCAAGACGGATCCCCCGGCATCACCGGCGTCGGGGCCCCATCGGCGGACACGGCATAGACCGCACGGCGCAGATCATCCCAGGCCGGGGGCGCCATGCCACGTTCCAGCCACAGCCAGATCCCACGGCCCTGCGAGGGGCGAAATTCCAGCAGCAGGTGCTCTTGCCAGTCCAGCCGGGCATGGACCACGCCTACCTGAGCGCCGGACGCAGTATCCCAGCGCCAGGACTGTCCGTCCCAGACCAGTTGTCCCTGCGGGGCTCGCAGAGCCGCCTGGGCTGTCAGCGCCAGCACCAGCGCACACAGCAGCAACACGGGAATGCGTACGACATCCGCAGACGCCGACTGCCACACCCAGGCCCCGCAGACCGTGGCCGCCAGCAGTGCCGGCAACAGGTACATCAGGGAGCGCATGGAAGAGCGCCCCACCGGATAGGAAACCGCTGGGGCGCTGTGCATGGTGCCGGGTGTAAGACGCGTCAGACGCGTTTGAAGACCAGGGTGCCGTTGGTGCCGCCGAAGCCGAAGTTGTTCTTGACCGCGACGTCGATCTTCAGATCCCGCGCCGTGTTGGCGCAGTAATCGAGATCGCACTCAGGATCCTGGTTGAAGATGTTGATGGTCGGCGGGCTCTTCTGCTCATGCACGGCCAGCACCGTGAACACCGACTCGATGCCACCGGCGCCGCCCAGCAAGTGGCCGGTCATGGACTTGGTCGAGTTGACCACGGTCTTCTTCGCATGGTCGCCGAGGGCTGCCTTGATGGCATTGGACTCGTTGATGTCACCCAGCGGCGTCGAGGTGCCATGGGCATTGAGGTAATCGACCTGGTCCGGGTTGACGCCGGCATTGCGCAGTGCACCCAGCATGGCGCGGCGCGGGCCGTCCATGTTCGGCGCCGTCATGTGACCCGCATCGGCGCTCATGCCGAAGCCAGCCAGCTCGGCATAGATCCTGGCGCCACGGGCCTTGGCGTGCTCGTATTCCTCGAGCACCAACACACCCGCCCCCTCGCCCAGCACAAAGCCGTCGCGGTCCTTGTCCCAGGGGCGCGAAGCCGTCTTGGGATCGTCGTTGCGGGTGGACAGCGCGCGCATGGCGGCAAACCCACCGATGCCCAGCGGAGACACCGTCGCCTCGGCACCGCCAGCGATCATGACGTCGGCATCGCCATACTCGATCAGGCGCCCGGCTTCGCCGATGCTGTGCAGGCCGGTGGTGCAGGCCGTCACGATGGCCAGATTCGGTCCCTTGAAACCGTAGCGCATCGAGACATGGCCCGAAATCATGTTGATGATCGAGGCCGGCACGAAAAAGGGCGAAATGCGACGCGGGCCGCGGCTCGCGTATTCGGCATGCGTCTCTTCGATCAGCGGCAAGCCACCGATGCCCGAGCCGATCAGGCAGCCGATGCGTACGGCCTGCTCTTCGCTCAGGGCTTCCCCCGTCTTCAACCCGGCATCCTCAACCGCCTGCATCGCCGCAGCAATACCGTAGTGGATGAAGGTGTCCATGGTGCGCGCTTCCTTGGCACCGATGTACTTGTCCAGTTCGAAACCCTTGACCTCGCCGGCGAATTTGCAGGCAAAGGCACTGGCATCAAACTTGGTGATCAGGTCAATGCCGGAGCGGCCGGCCAGAAGGCTGGCCCAGGACTCGGCCACGGTATTGCCCACCGGGCTGATACAGCCCAGACCAGTGACGACGACGCGACGACGGGACATAGATTTCTGTAGGAGCTAAGAAATGGGAACCGCCGCAAGCGGAAGGTGTCCTCTCACCGGACAGACCGCTTGCAGGGTGGGCGACACGAGCAGGGCACGCGTCGCGGACAGGCCATCAGGCCTTCTGGTGCGACTTGGCGTAGTCGATCGCGTTCTGCACCGTGGTGATCTTCTCGGCGTCTTCGTCCGGGATCTCGATGCCGAACTCGTCTTCCAGAGCCATCACCAGTTCCACCGTGTCGAGCGAGTCGGCGCCGAGATCGTCGACGAACGAGGAGGCATTCTTCACTTCCGCTTCGTTGA
>CAMLOA010000320.1 GCA_946481445.1 uncultured Devosia sp.
GGTGGAACGCCGTCTGGAACACGGTTCGCTTCGCGTTCTGGTCCGTGCTCTGGGAGACGGTGCTGGGCATGATCGTGGCGCTGGTGCTCAATGCGGAATTCCGGGGCCGGGGCATCGTGCGCGCCGCCATCCTCATCCCGTGGGCCATTCCCACCATCGTTTCGGCCCGCATGTGGAGCTGGATGCTCAACGACCAGTTCGGCATCATCAATGACCTGGGCATGAAGCTGGGTCTGCTTGCCGCGCCGGTGGCCTGGACGGCGTCGGCCGACACGGCCATGACGGCCGTGCTGATCGTCGACATCTGGAAGACCACGCCGTTCATGGCGCTGCTGATCCTGGCCGGCCTGCAGATGATCCCCAAGGACATCTACGAAGCCGCCGAAATCGACGGCGTGCATCCGATCAAGCAATTCTTCCGCATCACGCTGCCCCTGGTGCGTCCGGCGTTGATGGTGGCCATCATCTTCCGGGTGCTCGATGCGCTGCGCATCTTCGACCTGATCTATGTGCTGACGCCCAATTCGTCGTCGACCAAGACCATGTCCGTGCTGGCGCAGGAGAACCTGTTCCAGTTCAACAACTTCGCCGAGGGCTCGACGCAATCAACCCTGCTGTTCCTGATGATAGCGATGTTCACCATCGTCTATATCTGGCTGGGCAAGGTCAATTTCGAGGGGGGAGACCGCTGATGGGCACGACCTTCGACCTGTGGAAGTTCACCAAGTCGGTGCTGTTCTATGCACTGGTGGTCTTCATCGTGGTGGTTTCGGTGTTTCCGTTCTACTACGCCATCCTCACCAGCCTCAAATCGGGCACGGACCTGTTCCGGGTGACCTATTGGCCGACCTCGCTGAGCCTCGACAATTTCCGTTCGGTGTTCACGCAGGGCGCCTTCCCGCGGAACCTGCTCAATTCGGTGTTCGTGGCGTCGCTGACGGTCATCCTGGCCCTGTTCCTGGCGATTACCGCATCGTTCGCGCTGAGCCGGGTGCGCTTCCGCGGCCGCAGCCTGCTGCTGATGACGATCCTGGCCGTTTCGATGTTTCCGCAGATCGCGGTGCTGGCCGGCCTGTTCGAAGTGATCCGCGCCCTTGGCATCTACAACACGCCCTGGGCCCTGATCTTCGCCTATACGATCTTCACCCTGCCGTTCACCGTCTGGGTGCTGACCACCTTCATGCGCGACCTGCCGATCGAGATCGAGGAAGCGGCCATCGTGGACGGAGCATCGCCCTGGGTCATCATCACCCGCGTGTTCATGCCGCTGATGTGGCCGGCGCTGGTGACGACGGGCCTATTGGCCTTCATCGCGGCCTGGAACGAGTTCCTCTTCGCGCTGACCTTCACCGTGTCGAACGAGACCCGCACCGTGCCGGTGGCCATCGCGCTGCTGTCGGGCGGCTCGCAGTACGAAATCCCCTGGGGCATCATCATGGCGGCTTCCGTTGTCGTCACGGTGCCGCTGGTCGTTCTGGTGCTGATCTTCCAGCGCAAAATCGTGTCCGGTCTCACCGCCGGCGGCGTCAAGGGTTAAAGGGAGCAAGGCCAAATGGCTGCAATAGAACTTCGCAACGTTCGCAAGGCCTTCGGCGCCGTCGAGGTGATCAAGGGCGTCGACCTGGAGGTCCGCAAGGGCGAATTCATGGTGTTCGTGGGCCCCTCGGGCTGCGGTAAATCCACCCTGCTGCGCCTGATTTCGGGCCTCGAAGACATCACCTCGGGCGACATGCTGTTCGATGGCAAGGTTGTCAATGCGCTGACCCCCTCCAAGCGCGGCATCGCCATGGTGTTCCAGTCCTATGCGCTCTATCCGCACATGACGGTCTACGAAAACATGGCCTTCGGCCTGACGCTGGAAAAGGGGCACGGCAAGGAAGAAATCCGCCAGCGCGTCGAGAGGGCGGCCGACATGTTGCAGATCCGGCAGTATCTGGACCGGCTGCCCAAGCAGCTGTCGGGTGGCCAGCGCCAGCGCGTCGCGATCGGCCGCGCCATTACCCGCGACCCCAAGGTCTTCCTGTTCGACGAGCCGCTGTCGAACCTGGACGCAGCCCTGCGCGTGGCAACGCGCATCGAGATCGCCAAGCTGCACGAGAGCATGGACAATGTGACCATGATCTACGTGACCCACGACCAGGTGGAGGCGATGACCCTGGCCGACCGCATCTGCGTGCTGCGCGATGGCCTGATCGAGCAGGTCGGCACCCCGATGGAGCTCTACGACCACCCCAATTCGGTGTTCGTTGCCGGTTTCATCGGCTCGCCCAAGATGAACTTCATTTCGGGCGAGAAGGCCAAGCCCTTTGATTGCCATACGGTGGGCATACGCGGCGAGCATATCACGATCGTGCCCAGCGGCGGCACCTGGACCGGCACGGTGATCCATACGGAGAACCTGGGCGCCGATTCCTACGTCTACCTGGAAATGGGCACCGAGGAACCGGTCGTGGTGCGGCTGGACGGCGCCAACAACTACCATTCGGGCGATACGGTCCATATCACCCCGATGGCCGACAAGATCCACCGCTTCGACGCGGCCGGCAAGCCGGTCCACTGAGGTCAGACAGGTGCCGGCCACGTCGTCGACACCTTCATCATCATCAAACCGTGTCATTCCCGCGAAAGCGGGAACCTCCGTTGCCAGACAGGGGTTCCCGCTTTCGCGGGAATGACACGGAGTAAACAGCGGCTCTCCTCCCGGTCGCCGCACGCATAGGAGCTTACCATGCCTATCCGCACCCTGGTCTGGGGCGAAAACGTCCACGAGCAGAAGAACAAGGTCGTCGCCGAGAACTATCCGATCGGCATGCACGGCCAGATCGCCAAGCTGTTGTCGGAAGACGCCAATATCGAGGTCCGCACCACCACGCTGCAGGAGCCCGAGCACGGCTGTACCGTGGAAGCGCTGGACAAGACCGACGTGCTGGTCTGGTGGGGCCATGCCGCCCACGACAAGGTCGACGACGTGATCGTCAAGCGCGTTATGGAACGCGTGTGGCAGGGCATGGGCCTGATCGTGCTCCATTCGGGCCATCACTCCAAGATCTTCAAGGGGCTGATGGGCAGCCCGGCCAACCTGCATTGGCGCGAAGCCGGCGAGCGCGAACGGCTGTGGGTGGTCAATCCCGGCCACCCGATCGCCAAGGGCCTGCCGCCCTATTTCGAGCTCGAATACGAGGAAATGTATGGCGAGCCCTTCACCGTGCCAGAGCCGCTCGAGACGGTTTTCGTCTCCTGGTTCCAGGGCGGCGAAGTGTTCCGCTCGGGCCTGACCTATCGCCGCGGCGCCGGCAATATCTTCTATTTCCGCCCCGGCCACGAAACCTATCCGACCTATCACGACGCCAATGTCGGCAAGGTGCTGCGCAATGCGGTGAACTGGGCGTTCAACGCGGATCGTCATGCCCATCTGATGAAGGCGCCGAATACGCCAGTGGCAGAGGCGATCGAAAAGATCGTCGAGCGGGGCGCCAAGCTGAGCGCAGCCGATCACGCCGGCGAGGTGAAGAAGTAGGGCAGGGGCTGCCAGCGCCGAGACCTCATGGTGCGCCAGTCGAACCATGGGGTCGGGCCTGCCGCCCGTGCCGCGACCTCGCCCTTCGACAGGCTCAGGATGAGGTCTACTTCTAAATCGAGCCTGGCGAGACTGCGCGCCTGCGGGCGCCGCATAAGGAAGTCAGACTATGCGTATCCTCATTCTGGGTACCGGCGGCATGGCCAATCAGCATGCCAAGCAT
>CAMLOA010000321.1 GCA_946481445.1 uncultured Devosia sp.
AGTACCCGGCGTTCAATGCCGTGATACAACCACGGGGTCATTCCCGCGAAAGCGGGAACCTCTGTTTCTTTTGGGCTCTCACAAACGGAGGTTCCCGCTTTCGCGGGAATGACCCGGTTGGATTGCCAAGCGAATGCGCAAGCCCCTCATGACCAAGCCCGACCACCAGCTTCCCAAGACGCGTGATGGCGCCCCGCGTGCGTTTTTCGGCCGCCGCTCGGGCAAGAAGTTGCATGGCGGCCAGCAGGCCGTGTTCGACGCGACGCTGCCCGGGCTCGAGATCAAGCTGACGGGCCATCTCGACCCCCGGGCGCTCTTTCCGCAGGCCGACCGCATCATCATGGAGATCGGCTATGGCGGCGGCGAGCACCTGGCCCGCAAGGCGGCCGAGCAGCCCGACACCGGATTCATCGGTTGCGAGGTCTTCACCGGCGGGATCGGCAAGATGGTGCAGACCATTGCTGGTGCGGGCCTGGACAATATTCGCCTCTTCACCGACGACGCGCTCAAGCTGCTCGTCGAACTGCCCGAGGCGTCGGTGGACGAGGTCTACCTGCTCTATCCTGACCCCTGGCCCAAGACGCGGCATCACAAGCGGCGCTTCGTCTCGCCCGTGACCCTGGCCGAGCTGTCCCGGGTGATCCGCCCAGGTGGATGGTTTCACTTCACCACCGATATCGAGGACTATGCCAACTGGACGCTGGCCCATATCCTGCGCGAGCCGCGCTTCGCCTTCAGCCCGGAGCGTCCGGGCGACTGGCACCAGCCCTATCCAGGCTGGCAGGCCACACGCTACGAACAGAAGGCGCGGCGCGAAGGCCGCATGACCAGCTTCTATTTCAGCTTCGCGCGGGTCTAGGCGGCGCCATTCTGTTGGCGTGACAAAAGTTTAATCCGCCGCCGCTCTGGAAGCGCAGCGCCAAGGCCCCATATGGGAAACTCGGTCTGTCGTTTCCGAGGTTCCCATGCCCAACTTCGCTCCTCGCCCTAAAGACTCGGTCGATGTGCTGATGGTGCGGCCGGGCAAGTGGACCTTGACGGTGGTGACACTGTTGCGCGGGGAGACGCGGCGTTTCAACGAATTGCGACGCGAGGCGGGCGGCATATCCCAGAAGACGCTCACGGCGACATTGCGCGATCTCGAGCGCGACGGCTTCGTGACCCGCACCATGTATGGGACCATTCCCCCGCGCGTGGACTATGAACTGACCGAACTGGGTCGCGAACTTCTCGACCTGGCCGATGGCTTCCGTCAATTCGCGCTGCGCAACCGCCTCCGGGTCGAGGCGGCGCGGGAACGCTTCGATGCTGCCGGTGGCGAGCCGGCCATACGCCTGGCCGCCTCCCGCTGAGGCAACGGGCGCCGCCGGGGAATCCGGCGGCGCCGTGAGCGGCACTGGCTCAGCTGACCGGCTGCAGCGAGCCGGCGGTGAAGAACTGCATCACCTGGCGGCCATCATCGAGGGTGACATAGGCGCGCACCAGGTCGCCCCATTCTTCGACGCCCGTTGCGTTCACGCCCTGCTGCTGCAGGCGAACCAGGATCGAGTCGGCGGTGAAGTCGCGCATTTCACTGCTGCCGTCGCCAAAGGCGCCGCTGGCCATGGCGGGGGCGGCCAGGCCGGCGAGCGAAGCGGCGGCGACAAGGGCGATCACGGTGTTCTTGAGCATTTGTTTGGTCCTTTGCTGTGTCGAAGGGAGTTTCGAACACATCCCAGATCGGCACCGTCCGGCCGGGGCTCAAGACCAGTTTCGAGCCAATTGGTATCTTGAAATCAGCTCGATTGCCACGAGGGTTTTTCAAGCGATATCAGGTGTTTGATGGGGCACCCGGTTTCCCGGCGGATACTGTGTGGCACACCCGAAACCCTCCCGCGCTGCGGCGCAGACCGCCCACGGAACCAAACACCGGGTCCCGGGCTTGTCCCCGCCAGAGGAGAGCGCCAATGCCCAGCCGCGTCCGCATCCTGAAAACCGAAATGGTCACCCACAATGTGCGGCATTACCGCGTCGAGAAGCCGAAGGGCTACGCTTTCGGCCCCGGCCAGGCCACGGAAGTCAGCATCGACAAGCCGGGCTGGGAGGAGCGGAAGCGGCCATTCACTTTCACCTCGCTCCGGGAGGAGCCGACGCTGGAATTCACCATCAAGAGCTATCGGGACCATCCCGGCGTCACCAATGAACTCTGGAACTGCGAGGCCGGGGACTACCTGCTGCTTCGAGACCCATGGGGCACGATCCAGTATCGCGGCGTGGGCACGTTCATTGCCGGCGGGGCGGGCGTTACCCCCTTCATCGCCATTCTGCGCAACCTGCAGGCCAGAGGCGGCCTCCAGGGCAATCGGCTGATCGTCTCCAATCGCACGGAGAGGGACATCATCCTGCGCGATGAGTTCGAGGCGATGGCGGGTCTTCAAACCCTCTGGACGGTGACGGACGATCCGAAGTCGCGCCTGTTGCAGGAGCGGATCGACGCGGACTTCCTGCGCCGGCACGTTAAAGACTTCGGCGGCAGCTTCTACCTGTGCGGTCCCGACGCCATGGTTGCGGACCTGCGCCAGGCCCTGGAAAGCCTCGGGGCGGATGTGTCGAGCGTGGTGTGGGAGAAGTAGTGCCCTTGCGGCGCGCCAGGATCGGCGCTATATAGCCAGCCAACATCTCTGGCAGTTTGCAGAGTGGGAGCCACCCGGCCCCGCTCTTTTTTGTTACCTAAGGGACCGATGCCTTTCGACCTCACCGAAAAGCGCTACATCAAGGAAACCGGCCTCGAGGCCCGCATCGCGCGCATCGTCGAGCCGGTGGCCAACGACCTGGGCTTTGCCCTGGTTAGGGTCAAGATCACCCAGGAAAACGGCATGACCCTCCAGATCATGGCCGAGGACGAGAACGGCCGCTTCACCATCGTCAACTGCGAGACCCTGTCCAAGGACCTCTCGCCGGTGCTCGACGTGGAAGACCCGATCGACAGGGAATATCACCTGGAAGTGTCTTCTCCGGGCATCGACCGGCCGCTGGTGCGCAAGCGCGACTTTGCCGCCTATGCCGGCCACGAGGCCAAGATCGAACTGGCCGACATGATCAACGGCCGCAAGCGCTTCCGCGGCTTCATCAAGTCCGTGGACGATGAGGCAGTGACCATAACCCTGCCCGACGCCCCCGGCGGCACCGATCCGGACCACCGCCTGCTGCTGACCAATATAGCCGAAGCCAAGCTGGTGATGACCGATGCATTGATGGAAAAGGCCAGGCTCGACCAGGAAGCCCACCCCATCGATGACGACGAGACCGAAACGGTCGAATACCAAGACACTGACGAATCCTCCGAGGAGATCCACTAAATGGCCGTGAGCGCGAACCGCCTCGAACTGCTGCAGATCGCAGACGCCGTTGCCCGCGAAAAGTCGATCGACCGCATGGTCGTGATCGAGGCGATGCAGGACGCCATGGAAAAGGCCGCCAAGGGCCGCTACGGCGCCGAGACCGAGATCAAGGTCGAGATCAATCCGCGCTCGGGCGAAACCCGCATGTGGCGCCTGCTGGAGATCGTCGACGAAGTCGAGGAGCCCAGCCGCCAGATCGACCTCAAGCAGGCCCAGGCCAAGTCGCCCGAAGCCAAGGTCGGCGATTTCCTGACCGAGCCGCTGCCGCCGATGGAATTCGGCCGCATCGCCGCCCAGTCGGCCAAGCAGGTCATCGTGCAGAAGGTGCGCGATGCCGAGCGCGACCGCATGT
>CAMLOA010000322.1 GCA_946481445.1 uncultured Devosia sp.
TGTCGGCAACCGAGAGCGTATTGATGCGGGCATCGGGATCGACGCGCACATGCAGCGTGTCCATGATGGCGCGGGCCTTGTCGCGCATCTGCCGGAGGTCGAGGAAGCCGAAACGCTTGATCTCGCGGCCCAGGAAGATGGAATCGGCGACGGTCAGGTGTTCGGCCAGGTTCAGTTCCTGGTGGATCAGCACGATGCCCAGCGCCTCGGCCTCGCCATTGGGCGGCAGCGTCACCTGCCGGCCGTCGTAATGGATGGTCCCCGAGGTCGGCTGCTCGATGCCCGACAGAATCTTGATCAGCGTGGACTTGCCCGCGCCGTTCTCGCCGATGATGGCGTGGACCTCGCCCGGGTTGACGTCGAAATCGACGCTGAACAGGACCGGAATCTCACCGAATGACTTGCTGATCCTGTTCGCAGACAGGATCGGCGTCGCAGCCGTGCCTTCGGCGCTGGTCATCGGTAGGCCCCTCCCCTCAAACGCGGCGGCTTGGTTCCGCTCTTCGTTTCGACGCCAATGATGTAAAGGTTTTCATGAATGATGTAAAGGTTTACACAACGGGATAATCATATAGCGTTGCGCGAATTGACTGGCGCGCCGTCCGGCTTCTGCTAAAGCCCGGAAATACGGACGCCAGCGGGTGTGCGGGGCATAGGGTGCAGCACCAGAAACTGGCCACAATCGAGGACGTAGCGGCGATCGCCGGCGTATCCATCGCCACGGTCAGCCGCGCCATCAACGAGCCCACCAAGGTGGCCGACGAGACTCGCCGCCGCGTCACCGAGGCCATTGCCCGCACCGGCTATACCACCAATGCCATGGCCCGCTCGCTGCGCATGCGGCGGTCCAACATGATCCTGATCCTGGCGCCCGATGTGGGTGACCCCAATTTCTCCAACATCCTGGTTGGGCTCGAGACCGAGGCCAGCAAGCGCGGCTATGGCGTGCTGATCGGCAATACGCAGAATGACCCCGCGCGCGAGACCGACTATCTGCGCTTCATCAGCTCCAACCAGGCCGATGGACTGATCCTGTTCACCGGCCACCTGCCCTATGGCTTCGGCCAGGAGGGGCCGGAGACGCGGCTGCCGCCAATGGTCGCCGTCAACGAGCCGCTGCAGAATTCGGAAGTGCCCTTTGTCGGGGTCGACAATTTCGAGGGCGCGCGCATCGCGGCCGAGCACCTGATCTCGCAGGGCCACCGGCGCATCGCCTTTATCGGCCATTCGACGAGCAAGGCGGTCAACATGCTGCGCGAGCAGGGTTATCGCGCGGCCCTTGCCGGCGCCGGCATCGCCATCGATCCGCGGCTGATTCTGGATGGGGACGGCACCACGGAGGCGGGCCGGCAGGCGGCAGAGCACATGTTCGTGCGCGATGTGCTGCCCACCGCCTTCCTCTGCGTCAACGACGCGACGGCGCTGGGCGTCATCATCGCGCTCAATGCCCGCCGCTACGACCTGCCCCGGCAGTTCTCGGTCATGGGCTTCGACGACATCTCCTTTGCCAGCTTCGTCACCCCGTCACTGACCACCATGAAGCAGCCCCGCCACCGCATCGGCGAAGAGGCGATGGACCTGCTGCTGGCCCTGCTCGAGGGCCGGCCGCCGCCGCGCAAGGAAGTGCTGCTGCGGTCCGAGCTGATCGTGCGCAATTCGGTCGCCCGGATCGGGCGCGAATAGCCGCTACTGTCCGTTTCTGGCCAGCCAGTCTTCCATCCAGGCGATTTCCTCTTCCTGCGCCGCGATGACGGCCTCGGCCAGGGCGCGAACTTCCGGGTCGCTGCCATGTTCCAGGACGATCCTGGCCATCTCGACTGCCCCGCGATGATGCGGGATCATCCCCCGGATGAAGTCGACATCGGCGTTTCCGGAATAGTCGATGTCCATGTCCATGTGCATCCGGGCATTGGCCTGCTTGTAGCCCAGCGTCGCGGCGCTGTCGGCGGCCATCACGGCCCCATGGCCGGCATGGTCCTGTGCCAGCGCGGCCTGGACCAGGCCAAGCATCATGATGGGGACGAGCACGATTGATCTCACGACAAATTCTCCGGTTTGGAACCACTGTTCGTGCTTCCTGCCGGATTGCCCCATGGGAAGGTCAAGCCGGTTGGCGCGCCGCCCGCGCGCCTGTTACTTAACTCCGTGCTTAACCAAGGTCCGCGCCTCGACCTGATGTTCCAGGCCCTGGCCGATCCCACCCGCCGGGCGATGATCGACCGGCTGAGCCGCGGCCCGGCCTCGCGGGCGTGGCGGACTAATGCCCCTATCCCGCCACCTTGAGCCGCTCGAGGATGGCGTCGAACTGGACCATCGAGACGTTGGCGCCCCATTCCATGCCGGTATCGACGACACCATTTCGCGCGGCGAGATCGGGGAAGTTCGAGACTGAGCGGTAGTGGGTCTTGCCGTCGCGTTCCTCGAAATGGTGCTCCTCGTAGTAGCGCTCGTCCTCCTCGCCCATGCCCTCGACAACGAAGGTGTTGCGAATCATCGATTTGGGTTCGACCGCGAGATAAGTGCCGAACATGGTCCATCGCGTCCCGTCGGGTGATATGCCCACGATCCGCCACTTGCCGCCGGTGCGCACGTCATACTCGATGACCTCATTGTTGCCGAACCCCCACCAGAGGGCGACATGTTCGGGTTGCGTCCATACCGTCCACACCAGCGCCAGGGGCGCATGGAAGGTGCGGGTCATGATGATCAGCGGCGCGTCGTCGGGAAGTTCGGTCTTGAATGGGTTGGGGAACGTCTGCTCGTTCATGGGAAGTATCCTCGTTCTTGGTGTCCGCCTTGCCGATGCCTGGCGAGACAGGCGCTCTCCACGCCGCCGCTACAACCCGGCCTTCAGCCGCTCCAGGATCTCGTCGACCTTGACCATGCTGGCATTGGCGCCCCACTCCATTCCGGTGGCCACGATGGCATCGCGAGCCGCGATGGAATCGACCCTGCTCACCGAGCGGTAATAGGTCTTGCCGTCGCGCTCCTCGAAGCGGTGCTCCTCGTAGAACTTGGGGTCCTCCTCGAACTGACCCTCGACCACGAAGGTATTGCGGATCATCGTGGTCGGCTCGACGGCGAGATAGGTGCCGAAAAAGACGACCTCCGAGCCGTCGGACATGGTCGAGATCACCCGCCACTTGCCGCCCGTTCGCACGTCATATTCGACGACCTCATTGTCCTCGCGCGGGCCGAACCAGTAGGCGACATGCTCCTTCTCGGTCCACACCTTCCATACCAGCGCCAACGGCGCGTCGAAGGTGCGCGACATGATGATGACCGGCTCGTCTGCCGGCAGTTCAGTCTTGAACGGGTTGGGAAATGCCTGGGCGTTCATGGAAGTCTCCTCAGTTCTTGCTGTCGGTTTCGGGGGTCTGCAATCTGGTGAGATAGGCGTCGAGTTGATCGAGGTTCTGTTCCCAGAACCGGCGATAGAATTCGACCATGGCGGCGACATCGCGCATCGGTGCCGCCTCCAGTCTGCAGGGGCGCCACTGCGCCTGCCTGCCGCGGCTGACCAGGCCGGCGCCCTCCAGCACCTTGATATGCTTGGAGACGGCAGCCAGCGTCATGTCGAAGGGTTCGGCCAGTTCGTTCACACTCGCTTCCCCCTGCGCCAGACGGGCAAGGATCGCCCGTCGGGTCGGGTCGGCAAGTGCGGCGAGCGTGGTGCTCAGGGGGTCGGCCATTTCATTCAACCGTTTTGTATAATACTAATTGGTTGAA
>CAMLOA010000323.1 GCA_946481445.1 uncultured Devosia sp.
ACCGCGCCCTGGTCAAGGTGCTCGGCCTTGGGGACGATGGCCTGACCGAGAACGAGGCCCTGCGCCTGCCCAGCATCGCCCAGCACATCTCGGCCACCGAGCGCCGCGCCATGCTGGCCGAGCGCGAAACCGCCGATCGCTTGCTGGCACAGTTCCTGGCCGCCCAGATCGGGGCCCGGTTCGAGGGGCGCATTTCGGGCGTAACGCGCTCGGGGCTGTTCGTGCGCCTGCTCGATACCGGTGCGGACGGTTTCATCCCGGCCTCCAGCCTGGGCGAGGACTACTATCGCTATGTTGAAGAACATCAGGCCATGATCGGCGACCGGACAGGCGAAAAATTCGGCCTTGGTGACCGGGTCACCGTGCGCCTGCTGGAGGCGGCCCCGGTTGCCGGCGCCCTTCGCTTCGAGCTGTTGTCCGAGGGCACGCGCGTCAATCCGTCATCTGTGAAGCGCGGCGGCAAGCGGCCATCTAGGTCATATGGCCCCAGGGGCCGCCGCAAGAGGTAGGACGATGGGTATCGAGACAAGACCGCTGGAAGATCGCAACACCGGCCAGGCCGTCTGGCGCGGCACGCTGTGCAGGTGCCCGCATTGCGGCCAGGGGAAGATGTTCTCGGCCTACCTCAAGGTGGCCGACCAGTGCGATGCGTGCGGCGAGCAGCTCAACCTGCACCGCGCCGACGATTTCCCGCCCTACATCGCCATCATGATCGTCGGCCATCTTCTGGTCGGCATCATGCTGCACATGGACATGGTCTGGCACGTCAATCCCTTGACCTACTTGTACACGCTGGTGCCGCTTGCGGTTATCCTGCCGCTGGCCATGTTGCCCTCGATCAAGGGCGCCATCGTCGGCTTCCAGTGGGCCCGCTACATGCACGGTTTCGATCCCGCCCACCGGGACTAGCCACTTGACAACCTGCGGCAAATCCGTAGGTTGCGCGCAAATTCAAAGCGCCGCCATTTCGCGGCGCCTTATTGTTTGTCGAGGACACTGCAATGGCCAAAGCCGCTTCCGTCAAGATCAAGCTCGTGTCGACGGCTGATACTGGCTACTACTACGTCACCAAGAAGAACGCTCGCACCCAGACCGAGAAGCTCTCGTACAACAAGTACGATCCGGTCGCGCGCAAGCATGTCGAGTTCAAGGAAGCCAAGATCAAGTAATCTGGCGCCTGCTCGCTACGAGACCAAAAGCCCCGCATCGTCGATGCGGGGCTTTTTTGTTGCTCTGTGACGGGAGCGGGAACTGAGGCCGTTCGGTGTAGCACAATGTCAGCATATTGCCGGCGAGTGAGCCATCTCATCGAATGGGGTGTGAGAGTGGCTGGTCCGGAGCGGCATGTCGAAGAGGCCACTCTGTCCGCATCCGGACCAACCGCCCTACGGGACTCAGGAGTTGCGGCGGACCTGAGAGAAACCGTAGGGAACCGTCAGCGAAGGCCTTGCGCCTGTCCGCCGGTGTTGAGGTCAACCTACGCTCTGGCCCGAAAAACTCAAGCAGAACCAGCCGTTTGCGGCCGGTAAGCTCTTGTTAATTATAACAGATAACCCTAACACGTCCAATTGCGACGAATATTCAGGCCGCGTCGAACACCACGCGGTTGCGCCCCTCGCGCTTGGCCCGGTAGAGCGCCACGTCCGCCCGCTTCACCAGCGTCTCCGGCGTATCCGACGCTGTTTCGTTCAGCGTCACCCCCGCCGAAACCGTCACCGACAGCGGCCGCCCCGCTCCGACCTCGAACGGCCGCTCGGCAATGGACTGCCGCACGCGCTCGGCCACCAGTTCGGCCTGCCGGTAGTCGGTGTCGGGCATCAGCACGACGAATTCTTCGCCGCCGAATCTGCAAGCAAGATCAACGCCGCGGATGTTTCTCTTCAGGCGTGCAGCGAACTCCTTGAGCACCGCATCGCCGATGTCGTGCCCATGGGTATCGTTGACCGCCTTGAAGTGGTCGATGTCCAGGATCATCAGCGCCATGTCGCGATCCTGGCTCTGCGCCTTGCCCAGCATCACGCCCAGATGGCGGTCGAAATATCGCCGGTTATACAGCCCCGTCATGTCGTCGGTGACGGCCATGGCCATGGTATTGTTGACACTTTCGCGCAGCTCGAGCGCATAGCGCTGCCGGCGAATCTGCGTCCGCACGCGGGCGGCGAGTTCGTTGCGCTCGACGGGCCGCATGATGAAGTCGTTGACCCCCAGGTCCAGGGCCCGCACCACCTTGGGCTTGTCCGCCTCGTCGGCGATCAGGATGATCGGCAGTGACCTTGTATGGTCGAGCGTCCGAATCTGCGAGCAGACCCGCAGCGGGTCGAAATCGGTGAGCGACATCGCAACCAGCGCCAATTCATATTGTGCGCCAGTGACTTGGAAGACGGCATCTGCCGGCTGGGTCAAGATATCCACGCTGTGCTCAGGCGTGAGATACTGCTTGATGCGGTCGGCATGGCGCTGGTCGGTGTCGACGATCAGAATGGAGCCGCCCGCAGTCGTGATCTTGTCCATCGCCCGTATCGCGTCTTCGACGGCGATCTGCTGTCCGGTCATCGCACGGGCACGCAGTTCATCGGTGAGCGACTTCAGGCGCACAAGGCTCTTGACGCGCGCCATCAGCTGCATGTCGTCGACCGGCTTGGTCAGGAAGTCGTCCGCGCCGGCCTCCAGCCCTTTCACGCGGTCCGATGGCTGGTCCAGCGCGGTAATCATCAGCACCGGAATGTGCTGCGTCCTTTGGCTCGATTTCAGTCGCTGGCAGACTTCGAAGCCATCCATGTCAGGCATCATGACGTCCAGCAGGACGATGTCGATGTGCTGGGAGTCGCAGATGGCAAGGGCTTCCGGACCCGAGAGCGCGGTGACGACGTCGTAGTACTCTGCACTCAACCGGGCTTCGAGCAGCCGCACATTGGTGGGAATGTCATCAACGATCAGAACGCGAGCGGTCACGGCGGGCCCCGGAAGATACCTGTTCGCCACCCGCTGGCATCCACCAGCAGCGTCAGGCGGCCGATACGGCAGTCAGCGGCGAGGCGCTGCGCGGATCAGGCCGGTCCAATGTAGCGGGCAATAGTTTCCAGAAAGTGAGGCACCGAAATGGGCTTGCTGATGTAACCCTCACATCCGCCTTGCAAAATCCGCTCCTCGTCACCCTTCATCGCGAAGGCCGTAACGGCAATTACGGGGATATGCGCCAGTTCGTCGTCATCCTTGAGCCACTTGGTGACGACAAGGCCCGACACCTCGGGCAGCTGGATGTCCATCAGGATGAGATCGGGGTGATGCGCCCGCGCCAGGTCGAGCGCTTCCATGCCGTTACGCGTCTGGATTACGGCGTAGCCGCGCGATTCGAGCAGGTCGTTGAAGAGCTTCATGTTGAGCTCGTTGTCTTCAACGATCATGACAGTCTTGGGCATCGATCCATCTCCGCGCCGCTAAGGCGCTGGCGGCACTTCGCTTTGCCGCATCATTCAGCTAGCATCAAATCTGTTACAAAACACCAAATGAGGCCGGTCCTTGCCCCGTTCCGAGAGCGCCGAACCCCAACTGGCCAGCCTCGCCGAGGCCTGCCTCGGATATCTGGCGGAAACGCCCGAGGAGTTGTTGTCCTTCATGCAGTTTGCCGGGCTGGATCCGGCTGGTCTCCGCAGAGCCATCGGGTCCCCTGCCCTGCAGCGCGGCCTCATCGACTACTTTGCCTCAAACGAACCGATTCTGCTCG
>CAMLOA010000324.1 GCA_946481445.1 uncultured Devosia sp.
CTGGGCATCCATCGGCATGTCGCCGATCTCGTCGAGGAACAGCGTACCTCCCTCGGCCTGCTCGAAGCGGCCGGACGAGCGGGCGTTGGCGCCGGTGAAGGCCCCCTTCTCGTGCCCAAAGAGTTCTGCTTCGATGAGGTCGCGCGGAATGGCGGCCATGTTGATGGCGACGAATGGTCCGTTGCGCCGTTTGCCGAAGTCGTGCAGCGCGCGGGCGACCAACTCCTTGCCGGTGCCGCTCTCGCCCGTGATCATCACCGTGAGGTCGGTCTGCATCAGCCGCGCCAGCGCGCGATAGATGTCCTGCATGGCCGTGGAGCGGCCGACCAGCGGCATGGTCTCGCCGGGCTCCTCGGCCTTTCGGTCCGCTGCCGTGGGCTTCTTCGCGTCCGCCAGTGCGCGCGCGACGACCGATAGCACCTCGGTAATGTCGAACGGCTTGGGCAGGTACTCGTAAGCGCCCACTTCCGAGGCCCGGATGGCCGTCATGAACGTGTTCTGGGCGCTCATCACGATCATCGGCAGGTCGGGCCGCAGCTTCTTGATCTTGGGCATGACCTCGAAGGCATTGCCATCGGGCATGGCGACGTCGGTGATGAGGATATCGCCCTCACCCCGGCTGACCCAGTTCCACATGGTGGAGATGTTGCCAGTCGGGCGAACCTCGTAGCCGGCGCGGGTCAGCGCCTGGTTGAGGACCATTCGGATCGCGGCGTCATCGTCGGCGAGCAGGACGACATGGCTCATTGTGCCATTTCCTCTTCAATCGGTGCCTGGAATGCCCCACTCGCAACGGGGAGAAGTATCCTGAAACGGGTCCGGCCCGGCCGGCTCTCGCAGTCGATCACCCCGCCATGATCGCCCACGATCTTGGCCACCAGCGCCAGCCCCAGCCCGGAGCCGTTCTGCTTGGTGGTGACGAACGGATCGAACAGGAATGGCAGGATGTCGGGGGGCACGCCGGGCCCATTGTCCTCGATGACGATTTCCAGCGGCAGTGAGATGCGCTCGGAGACGCCGGTCACGCTGATGCGGATGCCCGGCCGGAATGCCGTCGAGAATCGAATTTCGGGTTTCTGTGTTCTCTCAAGGGCTTCCGACGCATTCTTCACAAGGTTCAGGAAGACCTGGATAAGCTGGTCGCGATTGCCGAACACAGGCGGCAGGGATGGATCGTACTCTTCCGAGAATGCGATGCCGCGGGCGACGCCGTTGCGCGCAAGCAGTTTCACCCGGTCGAGCACGACATGGATATTGATGGGTTCACGCTCCATGGGCCGTTCGTCGCCGAACACTTCCACCCGGTCGATCAGCCCCACGATCCGGTCGGTCTCCTCGCGGATCAGCCGCGCCAGCGGGATTTCGTCGCTGGCGACGGTCTGCTCCAGCAATTGGGCAGCCCCGCGAATCCCGGACAGCGGGTTCTTGATCTCGTGCGCCAGCATGGAGGCGAGGCCGGTCACCGAGCGCGCTGCTCCGCGCGACACCATCTGCCGGTCGATCTTGTCCGCCATGGTCCGCTCCTGGATGAGCAGCGCGATACGGCCATCGCTGTCCGAAAGCGGGCTGGCAAACACGTCGGCGATACGCTCGTCCCCGAAGCGCGACGAGCCCACCCGCACCCTGTATTCGGTCATGGGCGCCCGGCGTGCCGACACGGTTTCCACCAGCGTGATGATGGGCGAACCGAAGGCGATGAGGTCGTCGAGCCGCTGGCGCGTCAGGACGCTCAGCGAAGCACCGAAAAAGGCTTCGGCGGCATAATTGACGAAGACGATGCGCCGGTCGTCACCGCAGACGATGATCGGCTGCGGCAGGGCCTGCAGCACCGCTGTCGACGGGACGTCGTCTCGCTTGTCGGCCTTGGCTGCCACCTGGCTCATGCCGCAGCCTTCCAGTCGCCGGAAAAGATGGAGCGCGTCATATCGATCACCTCGGAGGGATTTTCGCAGTTGAGCCAGCGCGTGCGCGACGCCTTGTCGAGACCAAGGCCGGCCGCTTCGGCATACCAGTCGAGATGCTTGCGGGCAGCGCGCAGGCCCACGGTCGTCCCATACTCGCCCAGGATGGCTTCATAGTGTTCGATGATCAGGTCCGCCAGTTGGCTGCCTTGCGGCGCCCGGGGGGCCTGCGTGTTGGCCAGCCCTGCCCCGATCTGCCCGACCCGCCAGGGCTGACCCTGGGCACCCCGCCCGAGCATGACGGCGCTGGCGCCCGATTGCCGCAGGGCCTCGCGGGCAGCCGTGAGGTCTATGATGTCGCCATTGACCACGACGGGCACGTCGACGGCCTCCACCACCGCGCGGACCAGATCCCACCGCGCGCTGCCCTTGTAGAACTGTTGGCGCGTCCGGCCGTGCACCGTGATCATGCGGGCCCCCGCGTCAACGGCGCGCCGGGCGATCTGCGGTGCATTGAGGCTCGCATCGTCCCAGCCGAGACGCATCTTGACTGTCACCGGCAGTGGCGTGGCCTTGACGACGGCCTCAACCAGGGAAATCGCCTGGTCGGGGACGCGCATGAGCGCCGAGCCCGAATAGCCGTTCGTCACCCGCTTGGCCGGGCACCCGAAATTGATATCGATGATGTCGGCACCCGCATCCGCGGCGATTCGCGCGCCGCGGTCCATCCATTCGGGCTCGCAACCCGCCAATTGCACCATATGGGGCAGGACGCCGGGGCGGCCCAGCTTGCGGGCCATGTCGTGATTGCCGACGGCCAGCGCATTGCTGGCAATCATCTCCGACACCACCAGGCCCGCTCCGAACCGCTCCGCTAGCAGGCGGAAAGGGCGATCGGTGATGCCGGCCATGGGTGCCAGGAAAGCATTGTTGCGCAGCCGATGGCCACCTATGCTCAACTTGCAGGCACTGTCAGACACGAACTGCCCCAGAAATGGTCAAAACAAGAATTGTGCCTGCACAATAGTCAAAACGGCTGCCTGCGCAACACCCAAAGTGATGCTTCGCGCCAGCCGGCAGCCCTGCACTTGCCGCATGACATGGCGGGCGGTAGATCACCAACATGACGGTTTCAAGTCCAGAGTCCCGCGCCGCCATGCGTCAGAAGTCCATCGCCGTCATCGTCGTTGCAGCCGGTAAGGGTGAACGCGCCAGCGCCGATGGCACGCCCGATCCCAAGCAGTACCGCAAGCTCGCTGGTCGTCCGGTGCTGTCGCGGACGCTGGACGCATTCCTCGACATTCCCGAAGTCACGGCCGTTCTGCCGGTCATTCATGCCGACCATGCCGACCGCTACGCTGCCCTCGGGATTGCCGACTCGCGCCTGATGCCGCCCGTAACCGGCGGCCACAGCCGTCAGGCATCGGTGCTGGAGGGGTTGAAGGCGCTCGCGCCGTCCCGACCCGACTACGTCCTCATTCAGGATGCCGCGAGGCCTTTCGCCGGGCCGGACCTGATCGCCCGGGTCGTTGCTGCCCTTGGGGAGCACGACGGTGCCCTGCCCACGCTGCCGGTTACCGACACCATCAAGCGTTCGCTGGACGGTGTGCAGGTCGCCACGACCGAAGACCGCGGGCTGCTGTTCGCTGCGCAGACCCCGCAGGGGTTCCGCTTCGGGCAGATATTCTCCGCCCACATGCGTGCAGCGACCCTGCGCAACCGCCAGTTCACCGACGATGCCGAGATCGCCGAGTGGGCCGGCCTGCGGGTTGCCATGGTCCGCGGCGAGCGAAACAATATCA
>CAMLOA010000325.1 GCA_946481445.1 uncultured Devosia sp.
AGCTCACGGTGCTCCTGGCTGGCCAGGTTGGCCCGGATTCCGGCCCTCAGCGCCTCCGCCTCCGCCTCGAACCTATAGATGCGGCCAAAGGAAATCATGGGCCCATCGAGCACGGCCAGCATGGCCCCTGCCCGTGCATCGGCGACGGAAAGCCCCGTCTCCTCGGCCAGTTCCAGGGCAATCGCCCGGTCGACATCGACCCGCCCATCGGGCATCACGTCGCGCGGTTCCAGCGATCCGCCGGGCGGATAGACCTTGCCTGCATTGGCGGTCTGCCCGCCCATGCGGCCATAGAGGATCGCCCCGTCGCCGCTGACGATCATGGCCCAGCAGAACACATGGGCGATGCCGATATCGGGAAACCCCAGCGCCCGCCACGTCATGAAAGCCGAGTAGGCATCTTCACGCGCTTCGGCCCGGAACATCCCGCCGGCCATCTCTATGGGCTGGCAAAGCCCCAGGATCCGGCCATCCCAGAGATGAGGGTTGCGACCCACCTGCTCCTGCCAGGACGTGGCGACCGCGGCGCGCATGGCGGCCGGAAGCGGCCAGTCGCCCGGCACGCGGCGAATATCGACTGCGGTAGCGCGGACAAGGTGCATGCCGGAAACGCAGCGGCCGGGGTTTCCCCCGGCCGCCATGGACGTCAGTTCTTGGACTTGTCGACCAGCGCGCCGGCCTTGATCCAGGGCATCATCTCGCGCAGGCGGGCGCCCACTTCCTCGATCGGGTGCTCGTCGGCCAGGCGACGGGTCGCCTTGAAGCGCGACGCGCCGCCCTTGTATTCCTGCATCCACTCGGAGGTGAACTTGCCCGACTGAATGTCGTGCAGCACCCGCTTCATCTCGGCCTTGGTCTCCGAGGTGATGATGCGCGGGCCGGTGACATACTCACCCCATTCGGCCGTGTTGGAGATCGAGTAGTTCATGTTGGCGATGCCGCCCTGGTAGATCAGGTCGACGATAAGCTTCACTTCGTGCAGGCACTCGAAATAGGCCATTTCCGGCGCATAGCCGGCTTCCACCAGCGTCTCGAAGCCGGCACGGATCAGTTCCACCAGGCCGCCGCACAGCACGGCCTGCTCGCCGAACAGGTCGGTCTCGCATTCTTCGCGGAAATTGGTCTCGATGACGCCGGAACGGCCGCCGCCGACGCCCGAGGCATAGGCCAGGGCGATGTCATGGGCATTGCCCGAGGCATCCTGGTGCACGGCGATCAGGCACGGCACGCCGCCGCCCTTCTGGTATTCGCCGCGCACCGTGTGGCCCGGGCCCTTGGGCGCGATCATGATCACGTCCACGGTCTTCTTGGGTTCGATGAGGTTGAAGTGGACGTTGAGGCCGTGGGCGAAAGCCAGCGCGGCGCCGTCACGGATATTGGCCTCGATGTCCTTCTTGTAGATGTCTGCCTGCAGCTCGTCGGGCGTCAGCATCATGATGACATCGGCCCAGGCAGCCGCCTCGGCGACGCTCATGACCTTGAGGCCCTCGCCCTCGGCCTTCTTCGCCGAAGGAGAACCGGGGCGCAGGGCAACCACGACATTGGTCACGCCCGAATCGCGCAGGTTGAGCACATGCGCGTGGCCCTGGCTGCCATAGCCGACAATCGCGACCTTCCTGGACTTGATGATGTTGAGATCGGCATCCCGATCGTAATAGACGCGCATGGGTTTCTCCCTGGAATTGCGGTGTTATGGGTTGGCTTTTGCCCCGTAGAGGGCAAAGAACTGGTCCGTCGCGGCCTTCACATCGGCTTCGATGTTGGCCTCGACATTGGATTGGGTCAGCGACTTGTCGCCGAGCAGCAGACGGATCTGGACGTCGCGCACGACCAGCCCGAAAAAGGTGCGATACGCATCCTCGCTGCTGGTGAAGCGCAGCAGGCGGGCATCGCGCCCGGCCTCGAGGATCGGCTTGAGGCGCCGGCGTATGGCGAGCGGGCCATTCTCGAGCACGATCGTGCCCAGGCTGTCCTTCTCCTGGGCTGCATGCGTCACGGCGGTGCGGTTGAGCGTGATGGACACCTCCCCCACGATCGTGGTCAGCAGGTCGCGTGCGAACTGCTCGATGCTGAGGCGCAGCGCCTTGGCATTGAGGTGGGACCGGTCGACCTGCGGCATGCGCACCTTGGCGGCCTGCCACTGCACGGTGGCGGTCAGCAGGCCGTCCCGGTCGCCGAACCACTTGTAGAGCGTTTCCTTCGAGCACGAGGCGCGCCGGGCCACGGCGGTCATCGTCAACCCGTCGCCGTTTTCGACGAGCAGGTCCAGCGCCGCCGTCAGCACGGCTTGCTGGCGGGGAGTAAACGTCTCTTCGTTGACCTTGATGGTCAGCGGCACGGGCGTGATCCTTGACTGTCAGCCGAACGGTTTTGCAGGCGTACCGTACGGTACGGTTCGAAGCAAGCCGAATTTTAGCGATGGCGCGGAATGAATTACTCCGCCTTTGCGCCCGCGGCCTCTGCTCCGGATGGCGCCATGGCCCCAGCTGCCGCCGGTGCCGCCCTGCCGCCGGCCCAGCGGTTGAACCGGGCCAGCGCCAGCCCAAAGCCGATCAGGAGCAGGCCCCCGCCGAGGATGGCGTAAGGCTGCGGTCCCAGCACGAGGAACCACTGCGTGAAGAAATGGATGGCGCCGAACACAGCAACCGAATTGACCACCCAGCGCCGGTTGGCAAAGACAGCCCAGGCACCAAAGGCAAGCAGGGCCAGGGCCCAGGCGATGGCGAAGCTCCAGCTAGGCAGGCCAAGCATCTCGTCACCGAAGATCGTACCGGCAAAGAAGGCAATGTTGATCGTCACGATGGCCGTGCGCATGGCGATGATCGCCAACCGCTCGTAGTCGGGCCGCAACTGCAGCGAGACCAGGTAGAGGCCCAGAACCAGCGCCGCCAGCACGCCGATCGTGACCGTGAGGTAGTGGGTCGGTTGCCAGAAGTCGAAACCGGTGATCAGGGCCCCGGAAAACATGAAAACGGCCAGTGCGGATAGTAGTCCCGAGCGCGCGGCCACGGCCGCCACGGCCAAGCCGAGAGACAGGATCAGCTTGACCCACAGCGAGTCACCCAGCAGCGCCCAGATACCGCCGATGAATGCCAGGGTGCCGACCACCATCACGATCTGACCGAACACCAGCCACTGCTGTACGCGGGCTATGGTCAGCCAAAGCCCGAGCGCAAGCAGGAAGCCGCCGACCGCCACGGCCGTATGTGGCGTCGGCAGGAAGACGCCGATGCCGCAGGTGACCGCCACCGTGCCAAAGGCAAGCAGGATGTTGGTGCCCAGGGCGCCCGTATCGGCAGCGGCAAATCCCTTCAGTCGCTCCGCCTCGGCCTGGGTGATCTTGCCCTCTGCCACCAGCGTTCCAAGATCGAGCGTGATCTTCATTCCTGTCCCCATGCCCCAGCGGCGGCAAGACAGCACACACATGCGAGGCGCGCAACAGAGTGTTACTCCATCGGCACTTGCCGATGGAGCTCGCAATGTGCATGTTCACCCGGCGCTAGTTTCCAGCCGCACCGAAAGAACCGAGCCTTTTTCATGTCCCAACTTTTTTCGCCCGTCACCCTTCGTGGTCTCACCATCCGTAACCGCACCGTCGTTGCTCCGATGTGCCAGTATTCTGCGAGGCATGGCGTCGCCAACGACTGGCATCTGGTTCACCTGGGCCGGTTTGCCATGGGTGG
>CAMLOA010000326.1 GCA_946481445.1 uncultured Devosia sp.
AGGGACCGGCGCGCATCGGTATCGATCCCGCCCTGGATCAGCCCCAGCCTCGCATTGCTCTTGCGCCGCGCCGCCCGATAAAAGGTGACACCATCGAACCGGCCATCATCGACATAGGCAAGGAAATTGGCTGAAGTATGCGGCGCCCGCTTGTTATCGACGGCGACGACTATTGTGCCCACCGAGGTCTCGATCGCCACGCGCGTATAGCCGGGCGTCGGCCGATTGCCGGGCATGCTCCACGCAGCCGTCGGAGGCAGGAATAGCAGCAGGACAAGCGCGCGCAGCAATGCGGTAAAGGTCAACGGCTCAGGCACCGATCATTGAACTGAAGTGGCGGAAAGAGGGAGGGAAACTACACCAATCTAATTTAACAGCTACATTTCAATGTCTTATAATTTCATGATCTCAGATTTTGTAGCAAACTCCGTCGACAACACCACCGGTCATGAACAGCCGTGACGCGCTGCATCTAAACCAAGCGATAGCCAATCCCCGGCTCGTTGCGGATCAGGGCGGGCTGCGAGGGATCGTCCTCAACCTTAAGCCGCAAAGCACGCACTGCAACTCGCAGATATTCGATATCATCGCGATGCGCCTTGCCCCAGACACGTTCGAGCAGAGAAGCATGGGTCAGAATGCGCCCGCCCGCCTCGACCAGCGCTTGCAGCACAGCATATTCTTTCGGCGTCAAAGCGACTGGACGCCCATGCACTTTTGCTTCGTGACGGTCCGGAAGCATGCGAATGGGACCATGGCATAATTCCGCCCCGACTACCGCGCTGTGCCCTTTCCGTAGGGTCGCTCGCAAGCGGGCGCGTAATTCGTCGCCATCAAAGGGCTTGGTGACATAGTCCGCAGCACCCAGATCAAGGGCGGCGACCTTTTCGGCCACATCGCCGCGCGCGGATACAATGATGACCGGAACCGCCGACACGACCTGGATGGCCGGGATCAGTTCCAGTCCGTCGCGATCCGGCAATCCCAGGTCGAGCAGAACCGCGTCGATCCCGCCCCGGACGATAGCGTCCATGGCGGCGCGTCCATCGGGAACGGCGACAGCCTCATGCCCATCCTGGGCGAGCACAACGCCAAGCAGGCGAAGGATGGCAGGTTCGTCGTCGATGCACAGGATGCGGCTCATGCGCCGCCCTTTGCGGCAAGAGGCATTGCCAGCGTGAAGCAGGTGCCTCCCGTCGGGGCTCCATCGACTGAAATCGTCATGTCCATCGCATCGGCAAATCCCTTGACGATGGCCAGGCCCAACCCGCTGCCGCTTGTCCGGTCACTGCCTTCAAGACGGACGAACCGTTCGAATATCCTGGCCCGGTCGGCGATCGGCACGCCCGGCCCATCGTCGCTGACGCTGAACAAAACGGCATCGCCTGCATGCTGCGCATCAACTGTTATGCTGCTGGACGCACGCCGCAGGGCATTGTCGATCAGGTTGGTCATTATGTGATGCAGCAACATCGGATCGCCTGCGACGAAGGGCAGGTTGGCTGGAATATTCCGCAGAACGCGAATGCCTTGCGGTGCCTCCAGCCCGTCCATCGCCGCACCCACGGCATCAATCAGGTCCACGCTCTCCACCCCAGGCGCGAGCGAGCCCGCCTCGATCCGCGCGGCTCCGACGAGATCGGTCATCATCCGGTCAAGCCGTTGGGCGGCAGCGAGGGCATCGCGCGCGTCGGCATTTTGCTGTGCCAATAAAGTGAGGCGCCCGTTGATGACGGTAAGCGGCGTGCGGAAATCATGTGCCAGAGAGGCGAGAAAGGTACGGCGCAGCCGGTCTGTCTCTTCCAGCCTTTCCCGTTCATGCCGCTCGGCTTCCAGGGCAGCGCTGTCCCGGCTCTGGCCCAGCAAGCGGCATAGTTGCCCAAGATGTTCCAACTCGCCCGGTTCCCGCGTCCCGCCATCTGTTGGCCTCGCCAATGCGGCGACGTTGCCATCCTTGCGGTTCTTCAGTGCAAGAGGAAGAAAGGTCCAGTCAGCGGCAGGCATCACGCCAGTGCCGTGGCCGGTCATATCGCCATTGTGGAGCGCCCATGCCGCTGCCGAAAGGTCAAGCGACGAAAACGCCGCCTCGCCCTCGGGCAAGGCGCTTTGCGTCAGCAGGCGGAGGTCGCCATATCGCAGGGCAATCCATTCAAGACCTTCACCCAACGCGGCCTCGGCCGGGTGCCCGGCCAGAATGGCAGACAGTCCGGCGGCTTCGTCACTCATCCGCGCGCGTTCGAGTGCTTCGGCCTCGCGCGCCATGAGCCGGATGGCCAGACGGCTGGTGACAAGGGCCACTGCCACCAGCACGAAGACACTGACCAGATTTTCCAGGCCGTGGACGCGAAATGTGAAACGGGGCGGCAACAGAAAGAAGTTATAGGCCGCTGCGCCCATAACCGCCGCGAACACTCCCGGCCCCACGCCACGGGTTGCCGCATACAGAACCGGCAACAAGAATAGCAGCGCCGAAGAAGTAAGGCCCAGCCCCTGAAAAAATGCCGAAGTCACCCAGGTGATGGCCGCAACACCCGCCAAGGCAAAGGCATAGGATGTGGCTGATCGTCGCATGGTTGCCCTTATAGCTCTATCTGGCTGCCTAATTCGACCACGCGGTTCGGCGGGATCGAAAAATAGGCTGTGGGGTCAGCGGCGTTGCGGTGCAGGAACATGTACAGGATGGTCATCCAACGCGGCAGCGCGGCTTTCGTGGCAAAGCGGATAGCACTGCGGCCGACGAAGAAGGACGTTCCCCCCGCCCCGGCGAGCAGGCCGTCGCGCCGGGCGAGGTCGCTCGGAACATCGATGCTGTCCATATAGCCATAGCGCAACCGGGCCTTCAGAAAGCGTTCATCGACGCGTTCCAGTTCCAGCCTTTCATCGGCCGCAATATAAGGGCGGGATTGGCTTTCGACCTTGAGCAGAATGTTGGTCCGGTGAAGCGCCTTGTTATGCTTGAGGTTGTGCAGAAGAGCGGATGGCGCCACATTGAGATCCTGCGTCAGGAATACGGCGATCCCCTCAATCCCGATCGGAGGACGGGCGGCAAGAGCCTTGATCAGGTCGTCAAGCGCCACGCCTTGCTCGCTGGCACGCTCCTGCGCAGCCTTGCGCCCCTTCAGCCAGGTCAGGATGACCACCCCGACCATGCCCGCCACCAGCAGCGGCACCCAGCCCCCCTCGCTGACGCGTAGGATATTAGCGCCAAAGAAAAACAGGTCGAGCGTGAGGAAGGGAAAGATCAGCAGCGCAGTCCAGACCGGCTCCCATTTCCAGAACCGCCAGGCAATGATGAAGGCAAGGCAGGTCGTCACCACCATCGTTCCCGTCACCGCAATGCCGTAAGCCGCCGCCATCGCCGTGCTGGACCGGAAACCGAACACCAGCACCAGCACACCGGCCAACAGCAGCCAGTTCACCCCAGGCATATAGATTTGGCCCATCTGGTGCGCGGAGGTCTGCCGGATCGTCAGGCGGGGCAGCAAACCGAGTGAAATGGCCTGGTGCGTCAGTGAGTAGGCACCCGTGATCACCGCCTGGCTGGCGATGATGGTGGCGAGTGTGGCCAGCACCACCAGCGGCGCGCGCAGCGCATCGGGCGCCATGATGAAGAACCAGTCGGCATTGGCAAGTGACCTACCAGCCGCCTCGGCGGTC
>CAMLOA010000327.1 GCA_946481445.1 uncultured Devosia sp.
CGTGGCCCGCCAGATGCGGCGCAACAGGCTCATCGCCTTGCGGCTTTCGCCGCGATTGATATGGACGCGCGCCGCGATCAGCGCCGCCGGCACGAAATCGGGCAGCAGCTTGAGGGCCGTGAGCGCGTGGTCGAGCGCGGCCAGCGGGTCACTGGCTTCGCTTTCCCGGGCCCGGGCCGTCTCGATGACGGCCTGGCGGCGGCGGCGGCGGGCGCGCTCCTCGCGGCTGCCCGATTGCTCGGCATTGACCATGGCGACCGCCTCGGCCCACTGGCCCCGCCGGGTCAGGTCGTCGAACACGGCGTCGGCGGCCCATGCCGTCCCCGGAGACAGGGCCAGGGCCTTGCGCGCAAAGGTGAGGGCCGCTTCCGGCCGGTGCTGCGCCCGCGCCTGGTCATAGAGGCCGGTCAGCGCGGCCACGGCGGTCTTCTCGCTGGCGATCAGCGCCCGGTAGTGTTCGCGGGCCGCGGGCATGTCGCCCAGGGCAAGGTCCGCGCGGGCTTCCAGCAGCCGGGCCGCGGCATTGGCCGGCAGGCGGGCCTGCGCCTCCCGCGCCAGCAGCCGGGCGCGGGCGGGGTCGCCGGCCTGCAGCGCCACGAAGGCATCGCCCAGCGCCTCGACGCCCTGCTCCCGCCGGCGTTCACGGCTGCGGCGGGCCATGGCCCGGGGCGCCGAGATGATGCGCCGCAGGATGGCCCACAGCCCGATGACGATGATCGCCCCGACAATGAACATGAAGATGGCGGCGCCCAGCCGCGGCTGCATGCGGTAGCCGGCCACTTCCAGCGTCAGCGTGCCAGGCAGCGAGATCAGCCAGGCTGCGAGGGCGGCAATGAGCAGGCTGCCCACAATCCAGGAGGCCAGGCGGATCATTGCGCCGCCTCGCCCGTGAGCGCCTGGGCGCGAAGCGTATCGAGCAGGCCGCTGGCCTCGGCCTGGGCGGCGATCATCGGCGCCACGTCACCGGCGGCCAGGCGCATCGGCTCGGGCAGGCTCTGCATCAGGTCCTGTGCCGCCACGAAGTCGCGCCGGGCCACCGCGCCCTCCAGCCGCGACATCACGGCATCGGGCGTGTCGCCTTCCACCTCGCCGGTCGGGCGCAGGGCGATCATGGAGCGGAACCAGTCGAGCGCGCCATCCTGCCACTGCGCCTGCGGATCGGCCGGGCGGCCGGCCATCATGGCGGGCAGGACCTCGTCGAACCGCCGCGCGATCACATCGGGGCGGGTCAGCCCGGTGGCGGCCGCATTGGCGATCGCCGTCGGCACGCCCGCATCCGGCAGGGCGGCCCGCAGCGCGGCGAGTTCGGCCTCGAAGGGGCGACCCTGTGCGAAGGCGGTCTCCAGACCGGACAGGATCAGCGGCAGTTGCAGCACGGCACCGATATCGCTGGGCTGCTCGGCCAGGGTCGCCGTGGTCTGGCTGACGGCCGTGTCGAGGTCGCGCAACCCGGCCTCGGCCGTACCGACCCGGGCGGCCACCTCGTCGAGCCGCGCCGACAGCGTGGCGAGCTCGGCGGTGAGCGCCGAGACATCCACCGGTTCGGCCGGCGTGGCCGGGAGTGCGTCGACCCGCTCGGCCAATGCCGCCATCTCGGCCTCGATGGCGCTGAGGTCGACCGGCGCCCCCGTCGGGGCCGGCGCCGGCGGCTCCGCTGTCTCCAGCGCTGCGATACGCTGGTTGAGGGCGGCGAGTTCGGATTGCGTGGTCTGGGTGACGGTTTCGAGCTCGGGGATGGCGGCAGCAAACTGCGCCAGGCGCGGATCGGCAGCGGGCGCTGGCTGCGGCGCGGCCGGCCACAGGCCGAACCAGGCCAGGCCATAGGCCGCGGCAAGGCCCAGCGCCGCTCCGGCCAGCGCCGCACCGAAGGCAAAGCCCGGGCGCGCCGGCTCGGCGACGGGTGTGGACCTGGGCTTGTCCGCCGGCCTTTCCGACGGTTTGTCGGGCGTCGGAGTTGCCGAGGCGCCGGCCTTGGCCTGCTCCCCCGCTGTCTCCCGCGCCTTCAGGTCAAGCACCGGCGGCTTGACGGCACCCGATTTGGTTTCCGCAGCCTTGGTCTCGTTGCCCTTGGTTTCCGCCATGCCAGGGTTCCTCTTGTTCGCGTCGATCATGGCCCAGTTTGCTCGCGCGCAAAAGCCAGCGCGAGTGTCATCATGCCATCTTCGTCGGGCCGGTCGGCCAGGCTGATGCGGCTGAAGCGGGCTTCGAGCAGCGGCTCGGCCGCGGTTTCGGAAATGCACAGCATGGCCAGCGCGCCGCGCCGGCTGCGGTCGAGCCCGGCGGCCAGCTGCGCGAAGATCTCCGCGGTGCGCCGGGAATAGACCAGCACCGCTGCCAGCTCGCCACCGGCCAGGCGGGCCAGGATCCCGGCCGGCATCGCCTCCACCGCCACCATGTCGTAGATCGGGGTGGTCACCACCATCACACCCTGCGGCGCCAGCGCATGGGCGAGGTCCCCGCTCTGGTGGCGCCCTGCCGGGTAGAAGAGAGGGCCCTTGAGCCCGGAAAGTGCGATGGCATTGACCAGGTCCTTGAGCGCACCGGCCGCGCTGCTGACGCGCTCGAACCCGGCGTCCCGCGCCTCCCGCGCCGTCCCCTCACCCACGGCCAGTACCGGCAGCTGCAGGTAGGACGGAAGCGCCCCGCGATCGGCCAGCGACCGCACCGCATTGGCGCTGGTCAGCACCATGGCGGCAAAGCCCTCGGCCGGCGGCAGGCTCACATCGAGCGTCGCGCGCACCATGAGCGGCGCGGCGACCGCCTCGATATCGAGGGCCCTGAGACGGGCGACGGTGCCCTGCGCATCGGGCTCGGGCCGGGTGACCAGCATGGCCGTCATCGGTTCGCCGCCCATTGCGCCAGCCACTGGGTTCCTGCCTGCGCGATCAGGTCTTCGCCCACTTTCCGGCCCACCGCGTCCGGATCGGTGCCGCTGGCCTGGCTGCGGAAGCTGGTGCGGCCATCGAGACTGAGGATTTCCCCGGTGAGGGCAATCTCGGCGCCCGGCATCCGCGTCAGTGCGCCGACAGGGGTGCGGCAGGAGCCATCGAGCACGGCCAGCATGGCCCGCTCGGCAGCAATGGCCCGGTGGGTGGGCGCATGGTCCAGTGCGCCGACGATCCCGGCCATGTGCGTGTCGCCGCTGCGCACGGCAAGGCCGATGGCGCCCTGCGCCGGAGCGGGCATGAACAGTTCGGGGTCGAGCAGCCCTGTGGCCCGATGCCCCTCGCCCAGCCGGTTGAGCCCGGCCATGGCCAGCATGGTGGCATCGGCCACGCCGTCGAGAAGCTTCTGCAGCCTGGTGCCGACATTGCCGCGGAACGGCACGATTTCGAGGTCGGGCCGCTGCCGCAGCACCTGTGCGGCGCGGCGAATCGAGGATGTGCCGAACTTGGCCCGCTCGGCCAGGTGGTCGAGGCTCTGCACCTTGACCGACATGAAGGCGTCGCGGACATCCTCGCGCTCGAGGAAGGCGATGAGGGCGAGACCATCGGGCAGGCGCGTCGCCACGTCCTTGGACGAATGTACCCCGATATCGACGCGGCCCGACAGCAGCGCCTCGTCGATTTCCTTGGTGAACAGCCCCTTGCCGCCCATTTCGGTGAGGCTGGCATTGCTGGCCTGCGAGCGGTCCCCACCGGTCGAGATCACCTC
>CAMLOA010000328.1 GCA_946481445.1 uncultured Devosia sp.
GATTTCGTCATGAGTGATGTCGTCGATGGGGTGGCCGGGTCGGTCGCACTGGGCGGCATGACCATGGACAGCAGCGATGGCGATGGCGAATTCGGCGCCCTCTCCGCCAGCAACTTTGATATTGGCGGCGTGCTGGGCATGTACGGCATGGTCGGCACCGGCGGCTCCCAGGACCTCAAGACCATCTATACCGACTTCTCCTTTGAAGGTGGCTCGATCACTGCGCCCGATGCCTCGTGCGAGATCGGCAGCATGACGGCGGCTGAATTCAAGGCCCGACCCCTGGCCTATTCCTTCGCCGAGATCATGACCCTTGCCGAAGCCATGGAAGCGGAGGGCGATGACCCCTCGCCCGAAAATATCGGCCGGTTCATGCGCATGTATGCCGACATCTTCACGGCCTTCGAATCCTCACCCGTCACCTTCGAAGGCTTCAATTGCACCGGTGTCGATGACGATGACCGCCCGATTACCTTTGGCGTCGCCAGCATGACCATGGGCGGCATGTCGCCCGGCATCTATCCGTCCATCAGCATGGACGGCATGGACATTACCGTGGAGGGCGACGGCTCGATCGGAGTTGACAACTTCACGTTCAAGGCCATGGACCTGTCCGCCCCGATCGCCGCGATCCAGTCCGCCCCCGAGGCGATAGACGAAGTCTGGTTCATGGAAAATGCCCGCGCCCTGATACCGGCCTTCGAGGGCTTCTCCTTCAGCGGCCTCGACATCGACATCCCCGATCCGGACAACGAGGGCGAGCGCATCGTCGCTTCCGTGGGAGCGTTCGACCTGCAGCTGGGCGCCTACCTCAACGGCATCCCGACGGACCTCCAAACGTCAGCGGCCAATATTGTGGTCGACTTGCCGGCCGACTCCTCGGACGAACAGCTCCAGCAGCTGCTGGCCCTCGGCATCACCAGCATAGACGCCGGCTTTGCGATTGATGCCAACTGGAACGAGGCCGACAACACCATCGTGGTCGACGAGATTTCGATCACCGGGGCAGACCTGGCCTCCGTGCTGGTGTCCGGAACCATTGCCAACGCCACCGAGGCATTGTTCGCCATTGACGAGAACGAGATGCTCGCCGCCGCGATGGGCGTGGCCATTGCCGGTGTCAACGTCGACGTCACCGATGCCGGCCTGTCCGACATCATCCTGGCGCAGGTCGCCGCCGAGCAGGGATCCGACGCCGCCACCATGCGCCCCGTCTTTGCCGGCCTCGCCGAAGGCACTGTTGTGGGCCTGCTCGCAGGTGTTGCCGACGCCCAGAAGATCGGCGGCGCCATCAGTGCCTTTGTCAGCGGTCAGGCCAAGCAGCTCAGCATTTCCATGACGGCCAAGGAAGCGCCCGGCATTGGCCTGATGGACTTCATGGCCGCCGAACAGGACCCGACCGTTTTGCTGGGCAAGGTCACCATCGACGCTTCTGCTCAGTAGCAAGACATGCGGGCCGCCCCCGGGCGGCCCGTCACGCTGAGGCGGCAGGTGCACCGCCGGACTATTGCCGTGTCCGCAGTCCAGCGGACAAGGAGGTTGTCATGCAGCTGCTCAGGGGAGAGCGCACCTTTGTCGTACGCGACATGGGCGGCTTCATAACCCACGTCAACATGCCGGGTTGGCTAAGGCCGAAATCGCGCGACCACGGTCATGGTCCCCTGGCAATGGTGGTGGAGTCGATCCTTGAACCCGGCCGGCTCATTGCCATGCATGAGCACCAGAACGACGAGATCATCTCGCTCGTCCCGGACGGGGTCATGCGCCATGACGACAAGGCCACCGGCCGGCTCGTCATCGATAGTGACCACCTGATGGTCATGAATGCCGGCCGCAGTTTCTGGCACTCCGAGGAGACGCTGCCTTCCGATCCGCGTCTGCGCATGCTGCAGATCTTCGTCCGGCCACATGCGATCGATCTCGATCCGGGCATCCAGCACGGCCCCCTCCCATCAGCACCACCCAATACCTGGCGGCGGCTGGCCGGCCCTGAGGGCACCGGAGCGCCCTTTTTTGTCCGCAATGCGATCGACCTGTTCGACATCCGCCTGGGGGCAGGAGCCCGCGTGGACTTCCCACGGATAGAGGGACGCGACCTCTATTTCTACGTCTTCAGTGGCCAGCTGGTCGCAAAAGGGTTGCGATTTGCCGAAGGTGAGCAGGGACTGCTGCTCTCTGACGAAGGTCTGTCACTTGAAGCCGAGACACCATGTCTGGTTGTGGCGTTCCTGATCGACGCGACGGCGCCCGTCACTCGAAAGGGGACAGTGGGGGACAACCGCAAGATCCCGCCGTCAGTGGTGTTTCGGGCGTTCAGAGCATGGAAGCAGCTGAAAGGCCTGTTTCGCCGCGCCACCGCCTAGCCTAGCCTAGCGGCCAGTATAGGCCCGGTACCAGTCCGCGAACTGCCTTACACCATCCTCGAGCGAGGTCTGCGGCATTTCCCCGACCAGCGCCCGCAGCAGGCCGGTATCGGCCACTGTGGCCACCACGTCGCCGGGCTGCATCGGCAGCATATTGAGAATGGCGCGATGCCCCAGTGCATGCTCGAGCGCGGCGATGAAATCCATGAGCTCCACGGGGCGGCCCCCGCCGATATTGACGGTCCGGAACGGCGCCACCGCCGAGAGGCTGTCCCTGGCCACCGGCTCGCCCTGGCGCGGCGGGGCGGCCATCAGCGCCAAGATCGCGGCAACCAGGTCATCCACATAGGTGAAGTCCCGACGCATCTTGCCCTGGCCATAGACATCGATCGCCTGCCCGGCCAGCATGGCCGAGGCGAACTTGATCGGCGCCATGTCCGGCCGGCTATAGGGCCCATAGACGGTGAAGAAGCGCACGCATGTGGCGGGAATGGACCAGAGGTGGGAATAGGCGTGCACCATCGCCTCTCCACCCTTCTTGGTCGCCGCATAGAGCGAGACCGGACCGTCGGCCCGGTCGATTTCGGCAAAGGGCATGTCGACATTGCCGCCATAGACCGAGCTGGTCGAAGCGAAGACCAGGTGCCGCGGCGGCGTTGCGCGCAGGGCTTCGAGCAGGTTCGCCGTCCCCACCAGGTTGGACTGGATATAGCTCTGTGGGCTCTCGATGCTGTAGCGGACGCCGGCCTGGGCCGCCAGGTGGGCGACCACGTCCGCGCCGGCCTCCTCGACGGTCGATCGCAGCAGCGTTGCGTCGACCAGGTCCCCCTTCACGAAGGAAAATCCCGGCTGGGCGCGCAGTTCGGCGAGCCGCGCCTCCTTGAGCGCCGGGTCGTAGTACTGATTGACGGAGTCGAAGCCGGTCACCCGGTGACCGGCCTCCAGCAGCCTGCGGGCGAGGTGGTAGCCGATGAATCCGGCTGCCCCGGTAACGAGTACTTTCACTTGGCTGGATCCCGCGCGCGGTCTATTCGGCCGCGGCCGGAATGGTGGCTTCGGCGACGCCGTCGGCGCGCCCGATGCTGTGGTAGCCGAAGCCATGCCGGGTCACTTCATCGCGCCTGTAGACATTGCGCAGGTCCACCAGGACGGGCGCCTTCATCACGCCCTTGAGGCGTTCGAGGTCGAGCGAGCGGAACTCGTTCCACTCCGTGATCAGCACGAGCGCATCGGCACCCTCGCCCACTTCATAGGCGTTGCTGGCGAACGTCACGTTGTCCATCATCTCCC
>CAMLOA010000329.1 GCA_946481445.1 uncultured Devosia sp.
CCATCATTCTCTCGGCCGAAAGCCTGTTTGCCGCGCTCGGCGGCGCCATCATGCTGGGCGAACGCCTGCCGCCGCTGGGCTATGCGGGCGCTGCGCTGATTTTTGCCGCTGTGCTGGCGGTCGAGGCCCTGCCCCCGCTCTGGGCGCGGCGCAGGACCTATGTGGCGCGAACGACCAACTAGTTGATGCGGTAGAGCTGGTAGGTGCGGCAGACCACGAACAGGGCGCAGCCCTCAAGCGAGATCTGGTTGTCGCTGACCTGGGTGATCTTGCCGCTGGCGCTCTGGCCATAGATGTTGAGCGTGCCGTTCCAGCTATTGGGACCGGCCGGCGCGGCATGGTCGATCAGCAGCGTGTTGAGATAGGGCATGTTCTCTTCGTTGTCGGCGCCATTGCCCAGCCAGATCAACGTGCCGCACAGCTGCTTGCCGTCCTCGCCGCACAGCTCCACCCGATAGCGGGAATCCTTCATCTCGATCTCCCAGGTCCCCTCCGGGGACTTGAGCGACTGGGCATGGGCGGCGGTGCTGGCGAGGCCAGCCAGGGCAAGTGCGGCGAGCAAACGCCGAAACAGGGTCGTGGTCATGAGGCAGGGCTCCTTTGGAACCGTCAATTTTGCGTGGTGTAGACTGAACCGGCGCTGAACGACAGCGTCACGGCGGCGTCACATAAACTCCCTAAGGTCGTCAGCGTTCCCGGCCTTCCCCCATGCGGCCCGGACCTGCCGCGCCCCACGTCCCCAACGTCGCGCCCGGCCCTTTGGAAAGCCTGGCCGCCAACCCCGGCTTTCCCTGCCGAACACTCGGCATCTGGCCGCCTCAACGAAGGCGGCCTCTTTTTTTGTGGAGCGCCGCCACTGGGGCCTCGCCGTCGCGCCGCCGCTCCGGCACAACGGGGCATGGCCAAGCTCTACTTCTCCTATGCGGCGATGAATGCCGGCAAGTCCACCTTGCTGCTGCAGGCCGCCTACAATTATCGCGAGCGCGGCATGCGGCCCTTGCTCTACACATCTGCGCTCTATGCCGAAGACGGCATCGGCCTGATCAGCTCGCGCATCGGCATTGCCGAGCCGGCCGAGCTCTATTCGGATGGCGACGATCTCTACCAGTCCATCCGCGAACACACCGAGAGCGGCAAGGTCGATTGCGTTTTCGTGGACGAGGCCCAGTTCCTCACGCCCGAACAGGTCTGGCAGCTCGCCCGCGTCGCCGACCGGCTCAATGTCCCGGTGATGGCCTTTGGCCTGCGCACCGATTTCCAGGGCAAGCTCTTCCCCGGCTCGCGCGAACTTCTGGCCATCGCCGATTCCCTGCGCGAGATTCGCACTATCTGCGAATGTGGCGCCAAGGCCACCATGGTCGTTCGCCAAAGTGCTGATGGACGGGTGCTCACCGATGGTGATCAGGTATCGATCGAGAAATCGGTCTACATCTCCCTGTGCCGCCGGCACTGGGAGGAGGCCGTGGGCCGCTGGCCCGTGAAAGGACCATGAGCCATGGATACGTCCGCCACCGAGCCCAAGGGCGCCCTTACCATCCGCACGCTGGCCATGCCGGGCGACACCAATCCAGCCGGTGACATTTTCGGCGGCTGGGTCATGAGCCAGATGGACATTGCCGGCGCCATCGCTGCCGTCGAGCGCAGCAAGGGCCGCGTGGTCACCGTGGCGGTGGAGGCCATGACCTTCATCGCGCCGGTCAAGGTAGGCGATGTGCTGTGCGTCTACACCACGATCGAGCGGGTCGGCACCACCTCGATCACTGTCGGCATGGAGGCCTGGGCGCGCCGCAACCGCCTGTCCGACCGCGTCAAGGTCACCGACGGGCGCTTCGTCTACGTCGCGCTGGGCGAGGACGGAGCCAAGCGCCGGATCGACCCCTGATCCTGCCAGGGCGAACCTGAACCAATCCGTTCAGGCAGCGTTCAGTTGCGATATGATCAAACAGCCGCATTGGCCCAGATTGGCGCCATTCGGTTCCGGAGCATATCCATGAAAATCCTTCGTCTCGGCCTTCTCGCCGCCGCTGCCCTGTTCGCGGGCGTGGCTTCCGTGCTGGCCGCACCTGCCGTCACGACCGCGGACACTTCTGCCCATGCGGGCCCCGGTTCGGAATATGATGTCGTCGGAGCCGTCGCTGCCAACACGCCCGTCGAAGTGGGCACGTGCAAGAACAATTACTGCGAGGTGCAGGGCTACGGCTGGATCAACCAGAAGTACCTGCTGCTGCAGCCCGGTCCGCTGCCGCCGCCCGATCCGCAGCCCCCGGCCCCGCCGCAGCCACAGCCGCAGCCCGAACCCTGGCCGCCGATCTTCCCGTGGCCGCAGCCTGATCCGTGGCCGCCCCAGCCGCAGCCCGAACCGTGGCCGCAGCCCGAACCCGAGCCGCCCGTCTACGAGAATGCCGGCGCCTGCTTCTATAGCGGCCGCAACTTCACCGGCGCGAGCGTCTGCCTGGATGAGGGCGACAGCTACAGCCGCCTCCGGAACTGGGACAACCGCATCCGTTCGGTGGAAGTCTTCGGTGGTGCGCGCGTCGACATGTGCACCGATGCCAACTTCTACGGTTCCTGCGTGACCATCCGCAACGACACCTCGCGACTGCCGTCGGCCATAGACCGCCGCGTTACCTCGCTCGAGATCTATTGACTTCATGCCCGTCGGGGGCGGAACTCTTTTCGTTCCGCCCTCGTTTCTGCGTCAGAACAATATTGTGCCGTCGGCCGCCAAGCGTCGTCCCATCCCGGGACCGGCCAGACCGGCAAGAGGAGAGCGCCAGATGAACCGCCGTACCCGCAAAGTCCTGCTCAATCTCGCCACCGGGGTCGCCGTCGCCGCGACGGCCGTGGTGGTCTTCATGCCAGCCGCCAATGCGGCGCCCGGCGTCATCACCAGCAATGTCAACGTGCGCTCGGGCCCGGGCACCAATTATGCCGTGGTCGACGTCGCCGCCCGCGGTACGCAGGTCGATGTGCAGCAGTGCCAGGGCTCCTGGTGCTATGTCGCCAAGCCCGGCCCGGACGGCTGGGTTTCGGCCAGCTATCTCAGCGCCGGCGGCACGCCGGTCAATCCCAGCAACCCCGGCATCTCCTTCGGCTTCACCATTGGCGGCCCCAATGGCCCGCAGATCAGCATCGGCGTGGGCAACCAGCCGCAGCCGCAGCCGCCCGTGGTCGAACCAGTCTTCGGCGAAGTCTGCTTCTATGATCGCACCCGCTTCCGCGGTGCCAGCTTCTGCGCGGAGGAAGGCGACAACTTCCGCAATCTGGGCGATTGGGCCGACCGCATTTCCTCCATCGACAATCCCGATGGCCTGCAGGCCCAGGTCTGCTCGGAATCCAACTACCGCAACTGCCGCACCTACACCACCAGCGCCAGCTCGCTGGGCGATTTCGACGACTACATCGTCTCGATCCGCGTGCGCTGACCGGCGCCACGCCGCATTCGAAGGGCGTCCGCATCATGCGGGCGCCCTTTGCTTTTTCTGGTTGGCCCCGGACCCGGCCTCGGGCTAGTGTGCGCCCGGGCCAGCAGAGTCTGAGGGGTTCGCATGGGTATGTCCGGTCGCTTGGTTTCGGCGCTCGCCGCTATTGTCGCCATTGTGGGGGCCCTTTGGGTGGCGCCCGCGCAGGCTTGGTCCGAA
>CAMLOA010000330.1 GCA_946481445.1 uncultured Devosia sp.
ACATGTCGAGCGAAATGGCGCCCAGCACCACCTTGTTGGAGAAGATGTAGCGGAAACCGCCAAAGATCGTTTCGAGGCTTGTGGCCTGGTGCGACTGGCGCTGCGCCGGCTTGGGGATCAGCAGCACCGTCACCACGGCAATGACCAGCAGCACCGCGCCGGTGCCGAAGGCGACCGAGGGCGCTATGCCATAGAGCAGTCCCCCCGCCGCCGGCCCGAGGATGGAGGCCATCTGCCAGGCCGTGGCATTGACCGTGATGGCATTGCTGAGCGCCTCGGGCGGCACCAGGTTGGGCGCCAGCGACTGCGCCGCCGGCCCCCAGAAGGCACGGGCTATGCCCAGCGTGATCAGGATGCCGAAGATCGGCCAGACCTCATGCGCCTGCACATTGGCAAAGGCCAGGAAACCCAGCGCGCATAACAGCTCGACGGAAAGGCATACCGCCATGATCGCCCGGCGGTTGAACCGGTCAGCCGTCAGCCCGGTGACAAGGATGAGCAGCAGCGAGGGCAGGAACAGGCATAGCCCGACCAGCCCCAGAAGGAAGACCTCACCGGTAACGTCATAGATCTGCCAGGCGATCGACACCGACATGATCTGCACGGCAAAGCTCACGAGCAGGGTCGTCAGCCAGAAGAATCGAAAACCGGTATAGGTGAAGGCGATGCGAGACGGATCGGCGGGCGTGGACGTGGTCATGGCCCCGAGCCAATCGCATGCCGGGTGAAGTCAGTCAAAGGCGGACACCGGCGCAACCGCCCGTGGAAACGCAATTGTCAGTCCTTGTTGCGTTCCGGCTTCATCCGGTTCGGATTGGGCCGTTCGTGGCGCCGGTCGATCGAGGAGATGACGCCCCGCAGCGTGCGGATTTCCTGGCTGGTGAACTGGCCCCGCGTCAGGGCGGTGCGCAGGTTGTTGACCATGCTGGGCCGTTTGTCGGGCGTGGTGAAGAAGCCCGTCTGGTCCAGCACACCTTCGAGGTGCTCAAACAGACCCACAAGCTCGCTCTTGGGGGCGGCCTGGCCCAGGCTGGCGCCGAAGGGCAGCGTGCCCTGCCCCGATTGCAGCCGCCACTCATAGGCGAGGATCAGGACGGCCTGCGCGATATTGAGCGAGGCAAAGGCGGGCTCCACCGGCAGGGTGACGATGAGATCGGCCATGGCCACTTCGTCATTGAGCAGGCCCCACTTTTCCCGACCGAACAGGATGCCGGCGCCCTGCCCGCCGGCAATATGCGCGCTCATGCGGCGCCCGGCTTCATCGGGCCCGATCACGTCCTTCTGCATGTCGCGCGACCGCGCGGTGGTGGCATAGACGAGCGTGAGGTCGGCAATGGCCTCTTCCAGCGTCTCGAAGACGCGGACCCTTTCGATCACGTGATCGGCGCGCGAGGCGGCGGCCACCGCCTTCTCGTTCGGCCAGCCGTCGCGCGGGCGCACCAGCCGCAGGTCCCACAGCCCGAAATTGGCCATGGCCCGCGCCGCGGTACCGATGTTTTCGCCCAGCTGCGGTTCGCACAGGATCACGGCCGGTCCCGGGCGAAGGTCGATGGTGATGGAGGTGTCCGTGCCGGCCATGCGCCTGTTCCAGTTGGATCAGGCGCACATATCCGTTTCGCAGCGGCGATGCAAATCAGGCGACGCGATGGCGCACCGGCAGGGCTTCCACCTTGGTGGAGCGCTGCCATTCGCGATCCAGGATGGCGAAATGCAGCTCCTCGTCCCATTCCCCCTGGAACAGGGCATGCTCGCGATAGTGCGCTTCGAGCCGCATGCCCAGCTGCTGCATCAGCTTGATCGAGTGGTGGTTGCGGCCATCGCTGCGGGCGAAGACGCGGTGGATGCGGAAATGCTCGAAGGCCAGGTCGAACAGGGCGCCCAGGGCCTCACGGACAAAACCCTGCCCCGAATGGGACGGATCGATGATGAAGCGGACCTCGCCCTGCCCGGCTGTCGCATCCGACCAGTGCAGGGAGACATGTCCCACCAGCTGCCGGTCCCCCTTGCGCACCATGGCCAGCGTCAGCGTATCGCCCGGACGCTGCAGGCTCACCTGCCCGCGCATGATGTTGAGCGCCTCGGCCACTTCCGATCGATCCCGGCACCGGCTGGCCACATAGCGCTGAACGGAGGGCAAGGCGTGATACGCGCTGAGGGCCTCCAGGTCGCTGCGCTCGAAGGGTCGCAGGATCAGCCGGTCGGTGTGGATGGGAAGGTTGAGTGAGGACATGAGGCGCGCTCCCTGCGTCGAATTCGACCCGAAGCTGACAACGCAGGACTGACTCACGAAGTTCCTGCCACGAGCTGGAAAATACGCCTCAGGATCTGATTTGGGAATCCCCCCTATTCCGCCTGTTCTGCGGCGCGCATTGCCTGCCATTCCCGCCACAGGATGGCATAGACAAACTCCTCATCCCATTGGCTTTTGAAGATCGCGTGCTCCCGGAAATGAGCCTCCCGGCGCATGCCGATCCGCTCCATCAGACGCCATGATGCTTCATTGCGGACATCGCAGCGGGCGCTGATTCTGTGCATGTCGCCCGGGCCGAAGCCGAGGTCGAGCATGGCATTGGCCGCCTCGGTGGCGTAGCCCTGCCCCTGGTATTCCGGATCGAAGATCCAGCCCACCTCGCCCTGCCGCGCATCCACGCTGCGCCAGATCAGCGAGACCTCGCCGATCAGCGCCCCATTGGTGGCCAGGTCGACAGCCAGCACGACCTTGTCCCCCTCGGCCTCGAGCGTCACCTGTCCGATGCGCTGCTGGATGGCGAGCGCGCATTCCTCCCGGCTGAGCGGCACGTCGAACAGGTAGCGCGCCACATCCTCGCGGCGGCGATAGGCATGCACCGCGTCCACGTCCCCGCGCGTGAATGGACGCAACACGAGGCGTTCGGTGACAAGGGGATAGTTCGGATAGAGCGCCATGCTTCTCCTCAAGACAGGCGGGGGCACTGTTGACCCTCAGGGCGCCCATGGCAAGTCTCTTGCCCGCCGCCCGCCGGCATGCCAGCCTCGCCGCATGACCGACGCCGCCCATCCCGAACTCGACCTGACCGCCCATTGCGACTGTGGCGCGGTGACCCTGACGGCCCGGGGGCGCGTGATCTCCATGTTCCTGTGCGCCTGCCACAACTGCCAGACCATTTCCGGGGGCGGCCATTCGAGCCCCGTCCTGCTTCCCGCCCAAGCCGTCTGCGTCACGGGGGAAACAAAAAGCTTTGCGCGGCCAGCCGATTCGGGGGCGACCTTCACGCGCCACTTCTGCCCGGCCTGCGGCACGACCGTCTATGCCGAGAGTTCGCGCGCACCCGACATCCGCATCCTCCAGGCCGGCCTCTTTGCCGGCCAGAATGCCTGGTTCAGGCCCAACCAGGTGATCTTTGCCCGCACCCACCAGGATTGGGATCTTGTGCCCGGCCACCTGCCGCAGCACGAACGCTATCGCGAGAGCAGGCAGGCATGAGCATGGCCCTGGAGGACCTGTCCGAGCGGATCCGGTCCCTGACCCCAGACCTGGTCCTGGTGGAAAAGAAGATGTTCAATGGGCGCGCCTTCATGCATCGCGGCAACATGCTGGTCTGCCCGATCAAGGATGTCCATGGTGCTCTAAGTCTTGCTTCAGACGGGCTTGTACATCGTG
>CAMLOA010000331.1 GCA_946481445.1 uncultured Devosia sp.
GCACGAAGGCTTGCGAGCCGAGCGGGTGGCGCTCCAGGCAGTACAAGGCACAGGGGGACGAACATTCCTCAGCGCGGAAAATGCTGAGCGACAGGCGGCCCTCGGCATCGACCTCCAACTGCGCGAGGTCTGAGAACCGCTGGCTGCTGCCCTCGTTGATGGCATAGCTGGGGCGCCCCTGGCATTCGATCACTTGCCCAAAGGGGGCAAACGTCTGCGCGGTCAGGGGCTGGGCAGACAACAGCCGGTTTGGTGCGGCACTCATTTCGCGGAAGCCTCGCCCCATAAGCGCAGTCGCGAGACACCGCCATCCGGATGAAGATTCAGGCGGACGTGGCTGACCTCGCCCAGATCGAGAACCTGCTCCGCAAAGTGATGGATGTGATCAGCTTGCATCTTCATCTCGGGCAGCAGCGTCGGCCAGAACTGGGCTTGCGAGATCAGCGCCTGATCGCTCAAGCCCGGAGCATAGCCGGCCTGCAAGGAGCATCGGTCCGGGAAATTGCCGCGGAAGTGCGCGGTGTCCAGTTCGATGCGCCGGATCCGGCCGGGTCGACCCAGCGCGATGATGCACCAGTCGAAACCGGGCTCTCGGCGGCGCCGGGTTTCCCAGCCGTCGCCCATGTCTACGCCGCGGCCGGGCAACAGCAGATTGGCGGCATGGCCGAAATGTGCGTCGTTCCAGGCCACGGGATAGGCGCCATTGAGCGCGGCCCCCAGGTCGACCTGGGCGTCCGCGTCAGCCCCCGGCTCGCCTACCGGGCGGCCGTAGACCCGCAGCCGTGCGACGCCCCCGTCGGGCAGGATGTTAAGCCGGACATGGCTATAGGCCACCGTGCTGTTCAACCCGTCCAGCGCCAGCAGATGATGCTGGTTGCCGCCGAGCGCGGCCGGCGCAAGCAGAGGCTCCCAGCTGTCGGCGCGCTGCGGATCCAGGCCGGACCGGCACCCGTCCAGGGAAGCGGCGGGGGGATAGTTACCGGTGAAGAAACTGGTGTCGATATCAACGCCGACAATGCAGGCGGGCCGGGCCAGGCGCACGATGCACCAGTCATGGCCAGGGCCGCGCTTGCGCTTGGACTCCCAGCCGTCCATCCATTTCCCGTTCGCGTCGTATTTGCCGGGGACGAAGATGGCCGCCTGGGCCTGCAGCAGGCGCTGCATCGGGGCGAAAAAGTCGTCAGAACATGCCAGTGTCTCGGCGCCCAGACGAGGGTCGGCGAGGTTGATCTGATGGCGAGCCCAGTCGGGCAGCACTGCGGCCTGGGCCGTGAGGATGGCGGGTTGATTCATGCCGTGCGTTCAATGGATCGAGCCGATGAAACTGGCCAGTTCGGCCGTCTGCGGGTGGGCGAAGAGGGCCTGCGGATCACCGGCCTCGTGAATGCGCCCCTGGTGCATGAAAACGAGTTTATCTCCGACTTCCCGGGCGAAGCGCATTTCGTGGGTGACCATGATCAGTGTCATGCCCTCGGCAGCCAGGGTCTTGACCACTGCCAGCACCTCGTTCACCAGCTCAGGATCGAGCGCCGAAGTGATCTCGTCGCACAGCAACACGCGCGGTTGCATGGCCAACGCGCGGGCGATGGCGACACGCTGCTGCTGCCCTCCGGAGAGCTGGTCGGGGTAGGCGTCGAACTTGTCCTGCAGACCGACTTTCAGCAGCATGGTGCGCGCCAGCGCTTGCGCATCGTCACCGGCCATCTTCTTGACGACACGGGTGGCCAGCATCACGTTCTGACCGGCCGTCAGGTGCGGAAAGAGATTGAATTGCTGGAACACCATACCGACTTTCTGGCGCAGGGCGCGCAGATCGGTTTCGCGGGGGTGGATGCGTTCTCCGTCGACCTCGATGCAACCGTCGTCGAAGCTTTCCAGACCGTTGATGGTGCGAAGCAGCGTGCTCTTGCCCGAACCGCTGCGCCCGATCAGGGCGATCACCTGGCCTTCTTCGACGTCCAGGTCGATGCCTTTGAGCACATGGTTGCTGCCGAAGTGTTTGTGCAAGGCGTCAATGTGCACGAGAGCCATGGATCTTCCTTTCTAGGATGCGCGAATAGGCGGAAAGCGGATAACAGAGGGCGAAATAACCGAGCGCCACGAGGCCGAAGACGAAGAAGGGCTGGTAGGTGGCATTGGCCAGCATGGAGCCAGTCTTGGTCAGCTCGATAAAGCCGATGATCGACGTCACTGCCGTGCCCTTGACGACCTGTACCGAGAAGCCGACGGTGGGCGCAATCGCGATGCGCAGGGCCTGTGGCAGGATGACGTGTCGCATCTGTTCAAAGTGGCTCATGGCCAGGCTGGCCGAGACCTCCCACTGCCCCTTGGGGACGGACTCGACGCAACCGCGCCAGATCTCGCCGAGATAGGCGCTGGTGAACAGCGTCAGGCCGAGCGCGGCGGCCAGCCAGGGCGAGATCTCCAGCCCCATCAGGCTGCTGCCGAAGAAGATGATGAACAGCTGCATGAGCAGCGGCGTGCCCTGAAAGACCTCGATATAGCCTTGCGCCAGACGGCGCGGCAGCGCATGCTTGGCAATGCGCGCGAACAGCACGACGAGCCCGGCCAGGCCACCGAGCACGAATGCGGTCAGCGACAGGTCGATGGTCCACAAGGCGCCGTCGAGCAGATTGCGGACGATGTCCCAGTTCGAGATGTCGTTCATGGCACTCTCCGCGCGATCAGCCGCCGCCCGGCTCGGACCATGATCTGGCGCACGCCCAGGGCGAGCAGGAAATACATGGCAGTGACGATGAAGTAGGTTTCGAAGGCGCGGAAGTTGCGCGACTGGATGAAGTTGGCGGCGAACGTCAGCTCCTCGGCGGCGATCTGCGAGCAGACCGACGAGCCGAGCATGACGATGACCACCTGGCTGCAGATGGACGGCCAGACTTTGAGCAGGGCGGGTGGGAGCACCACGTGCAGGAAGATCTGCGCACGGCTCATGGCCAGCGATTGGGCCGCCTCGATCTGGCCGCGCGGCGTGGCCTCGATCCCGGCACGGATGATCTCGGTGCTGTAGGCCCCGAGGTTGATCACCATGGCCAGTATCGCGGCCTGCCATTCGTTGATCTGCACGCCCAGCGACGGCAGCCCGAAGAAGATGAAGAACAACTGGACCAGGAAGGGCGTGTTGCGGATCAGCTCGACATAGACCGCGAAGAAGCGATGGAACGGCGCCAGACGCCAAGCGCGCGATACGGCGCCCAGCGTGCCGATGGCCAATCCGAAGACGGTGCCGACGGCCGTCAACGCCAGGGTTTTGAGGGCGCCGGCAAGCAGCACCTCCCGGTACTCAAGGACGGCGGAGAAGTTGAATGCGTACGCCACGGTCAGGTCTCCTGTGTGCCAAAAACGGCCAAGCCAGCAACTGGATCAGAGGTCGGCGGGAAGGGGTGCTTGCAGCCAGCGTTGCGAGACCTGGTTCAGTTCTCCGCTCTTCTTCAGCTTCGCGATGACGTCGTTGACCTTGGCCAGCAAAGCGGCCTCCCCCTTGTTCACACCGACGTAGCACGGCGAGTTCTTGATCAGGAACTTGGTCTCCAGCGGCCGCTTCTTGATGTGCTCCTTGAGCGAGGTGGCCACTACGTTGCCGGTGGCGAGCAATTGGGCCTGGCCGGAGAAGT
>CAMLOA010000332.1 GCA_946481445.1 uncultured Devosia sp.
CATTTCGGCCGCATAACCCTTGTTAAGGCCGGTCGCGCGGAAATCGTTCTCGGCGCACATGCGCTTGAGGTCGATACCTTTGGCAATCGCGTGACCAGTGGGGCGGTGGGTCGAATAGATCAGGTCTGCTTTCTCCACCCCGCCTTCATTGCGCAGGGCCGAGCAGACGCCCACCGCCACGGCTTCCTGGCCGGCGTAGAAATGGTTGTAGCCGCGATAGGTCGGGTCGGTCAGCATCTTGTCGGCCATTGTCCGCTCGTGCCAGCGGATGCGCACGATGCGACGAAACATGTCGACGAGCTGCTCATCCTCAAGATCCTTGGCCCAGAACCCGCTCTCGCCAGCGGCGTATGCGACGCTGCTGGAGATCGTGGCTGCCGCCCCGGCAAGCGCCGAAATCTTGAGGAAGGTGCGTCGTCCGGGCGAAAATCCCGGCTCGGGCGATTGGCGATCAGTGTCGGTGTCGGTTTCACGGTGCATTTGAGAGTCCTCCGCTAGTCGAGCTGAATTATGGGAGGCGACTTCCGGCCCGTATTGACGACCGTCAAAAACGAAACACATGGCCACCGTCCCTGCCGAAATTGACAGCAGTCAAGGCAAGTCAGGGCAGCCCGGTCCAGTATTTTGCTTCCTGGCAGATTTGATCTGCCGCAACGCAGGAGCTGGAAATGGAGACCAATCTTTGGCAGCAATGGGTTCTGGCTTTGGCCGGGGCCTGGATATTCGTGTCGGCATGGCTGCTGGGGTCGCCTGGAGTCGGCGCAACCACCGATGCGCTGGTCCTCTGGAGCCACCTGATCATCGGCGCGGCGATCTTCGTGCTCGCGGTCATGGCTTTGGTGAACTTCCGCGCCTGGGAGGAGTGGACCGTCGCCTTGCTCGGCCTGGCGACTATCGCGCTTCCCTGGGTGCTCGGCTTCAGTGCCAATGGCCTGTTCACCGCGAGCGATGTGCTGGTCGGCCTTGTGGTCACGGCACTCGCGGCCTGGACGGCTTCGAGTGAAATCAGCGGCGCATGAAGAGATCGCCGAAGTCGGGTGCCGGGCATGCCGATGCCCTGTTGGGTTCTTGACCGTCGTCAAGCAGCCCATGGGCCGGAGGTGCAAGGTGTGATCTCCATCCGATGGAGATGACCATGCAACTTCTCACCCGCAGAATGTTCCTGGCAGGCGCCGCTGCCATCGGCGCCTTGGGCCAAGGCTTGTCGAGGTCCGCCGCCGAGGAGACCAGGGCGCCGGACGCGACGATCCGGCAGGCGTTTGCCCTTCGCCGTTCCACCCGCGTCTATGGCACGGGGACCGTTCCCGAACCCGCGCTGCTTGACCTGCTTCAGACCGCCAACGGCATCAACCGCCCCGAAAGCGGGGGCCGGACGGCCCCGTCATGGCGAGGCGCCATGGATGTCGACATCTACGTCGCGACTGCGGACGGCACCTTCTTGTTCGACCCCGGTGGCAGTGCGCTGACACCCAAGGGCACGGCCGATATCCGGGCCTCGACCAGTCCGCAACCCTTTGTCGGCACCGCACCCGTCGTGTTGATCTACGTTTCCGATCGGCAGCGCCTGATCGAGGCGGCCGGCGAAGCTGCGACCACTGGGCCGGACGAGGCGGCGCTCGAGCAGCACCGGGTGACGGCCTTCGTCGACAGCGCGATCGTTGCGCAGAACGTCTATCTCTACTGCGCTGCCATGGGGCTGGGGACGTGTCTGGTTGGTGGCAATGATCCCCAGCAGATTGCGGCGGCCCTCGGGCTCGAGGCCCATCAGGTGGTCACCTATGTGCAGCCGGTGGGCCCGTTGCCCTAGCGCCCGGTTGCGCAAAAGCATACCGGCGCCCCTATATACTAGGGACGCCGGTATTGCCGGGGGACGACAGGTGCCGCGTTACCTGCGTACGGCCAGGGAAAGCAGGAAGCCGATCGCGGCGGCGACCCCGACGGTCAGCAGGGGCTGGCGCCGCAGGGAATCCTCGAACGATCTCTCGAGGCTTACGGCATTGCGTCTCGCCTGCTCGGCCAGACGCTGGCTGTCCCGCGCAATCGCCGAGGCGCGTTCAGCGGTCTCTTCCCGCAGATCCTCAATCCCATGGGCAGAGATTGCGCCCAGGCCGCCGGCGATTTCGGAGAGGTTGTTCTGCAGGTGAACAACCTTGTTCAGAAGGTCGTTGAAGGCCTGATCGTAAGGCATCGCTTTGTTTGCACTCGTCATGATGGCAATCCTCGTTGGAACCTGAAGCGACCCTAGGAATTTGGCGGGTGACGCGATTGACCACCGTCAATAATTGCGAAGGAGTTGATGCCTAGGGGCCCGTCAGCCGAAGCGCAGATTGTCTTCCACGGCGTGCACGCCCGGCACCGCCCATGCGGCGTCCTCTGCCAGGCGGCGCTGGTTCCATGCCGACACCGTGCCGGTCAGCGTGACCCTGCCATTGGCCACCTCGACGTGTATGTTCCGTGCTGCCAGTTCCGCGCTCCGCCGAAGCGCATTCTCAATGCGCAACTTCACGTCCGCCGAATGCGAGCCGCCGACGATCTTGATCAGGTTGGAGATGCCCGTGACGCCGGAAAGCTTTCGCACCGCGAGTTCGGCCAATTGCTTCTGGTAGTACCATTCGACCTCACCGGACAGCGTCACCCAGCCGCCGGACACCGTGACCTGCAGGGTGCCCGCGGGCAACTGCACATTCCAGGCCAGGATATCCAGGGCACGCTTGGCGATCTGGTCGTCAGCCAGCTTCTTGTCCTCGGGGTAACGGACCTCGATCTCCTGGGCAACGCCGTGGACGCCCCGCACGCGTTTGGCGGCCTTCTCGGCTATGGTCTTTTCTGCATAGCTGCTCACATGCCCGGTCAGCGTAATGACGCCGCCCGTCGCTGCCACCCCGATATTCGATGAATCGATTGAAGGCTCGAAGTCCAATTCTTCAATGACCAGTTGGCGCAGCTCTTTGTCGTCCATGATGGTCTCCTGGGACGAATATTTCGCTTTGCAGATTGTCACGCTGCCCGCGGCGCATTTTGACGGGCGTCAAGCCTGTCACATTCTTGACCACCATCAATTCGCCGACCGGTGGCGGACCTAAGGTTTCCCGGTCTTCGCGAAACGGTCCAACTTCATGACGCACAAGCACGTCCTTTTCCGGTCAGAGGCACGCGAGAAGATATTGCGCGGCGCGACGCAGCTGGCCGATGCCATCCGCGTGACGCTGGGGCCGCGATCCAAGTCCGTGCTGATCGAACGCAAGTGGGGAGCGCCGCTGGTGTGCAACGACGGCGTCACGATCGCCAAGGAATTCCAGCTCAAGGATCCCGAAGAGAACCTGGGCGCGCGCATGCTCCGCGAGGCCGCCGAGCGCACGGGCGACATGGTCGGCGATGGCACCAGCACATCGACCATTCTTGCCCATGCGATCTTCTCGGACGGCATTCGCAATGTCGTAGCGGGCGCCAGTGCTATCGAGATCAAGCGCGGACTGGACAAGGCTCTCAAGCGTGCCGAAGCGGCGCTGAAGGACCTCTCCCGGGACGTCGCCAGCCGCAAGGAAAAGGAGCAGGTGGCAACGATCTCCGCCCACAATGATCCGGTGATCGGTGCGCTGGT
>CAMLOA010000333.1 GCA_946481445.1 uncultured Devosia sp.
GAAGGGGCTGGAAGATTGCAATCGCTGAACGTCCTATAGTAGGCAGAGGCACCGAGGGTCCGCCGGATCGGTGCCCTTGAGGGAGTAACCAGTTCGTCGTGACCGGGCAAGCGCAAGCCACCATATTGGGCATTGAGACCAGCTGCGACGAAACCGCCGCGGCGCTGGTCACGCGTGACCAATCCGGCACCGCCGTGATTCGTTCCAATGTCGTGCGCAGCCAGCTCGATGAACATGCGGCATTCGGCGGCGTCGTCCCCGAACTGGCCGCCCGCGCCCATCTCAGCTATCTCGACCATATCATCGCCCAGGCCTGCCGTGAGGCCGGCATCGCGCTCGATGAAGTCGATGCCATCGCCGCCACCGCCGGCCCGGGCCTGATCGGCGGCGTGCTGGTCGGCCTCACGACCGCCAAGGCGCTGGCCGCGGCGCTGGGCAAGCCGCTCCTGGCCATCAACCACCTCGAGGCCCATGCCCTGACGGCCCGGATGACCGACGGCGTCGCCTTCCCCTACCTGATGCTGCTGGTTTCGGGTGGGCACAGCCAGTTCGTGCTCGTGCGCGGCGTGGGCGACTACGAGCGCTGGGGCGGCACGATCGATGACGCCCTGGGCGAGGCCTTCGACAAGGTGGCCAAGCTGCTCAGCCTCGGTCATCCCGGGGGTCCGGCTGTCGAGGCCATGGCCCGCTCGGGCGATCCCGGACGGTTCCGGTTTCCCCGGCCGCTGTTGCGCGAGCCGCGGCTCGATTTCTCCTTTTCCGGGCTCAAGACGGCGGTCCGTCTGCAGGCGGAAGCCCTGGCTCCGCTGTCGGATCAGGACGTGGCCGACATTGCCGCCAGCTTCCAGGCCGCGGTCAGCGAGATTGTCGCCGTGCGGGCGGGGCAGGCGCTCGAACGCCTTGCGGCCGAACTGCCCGGCGCCGATCCCGTTCTTGTGGTGGCAGGAGGCGTCGCTGCCAACCAGGCGATCGGCGGCGCCCTGCGTGCCGCGTGCCAGCAGGCCGGCGCGAGGCTGGTCGTGCCGCCCATCGCCCTGTGCACGGACAATGGCGCCATGGTGGCCTGGGCCGGAGCTGAACGGCTCGCCCTGGGCGCGTCGGACAGCCTCGCCACCACCGCGCGGCCGCGCTGGCCGCTCGACCTGCCGGACATGAAGGTGGCGCCCCATGCAGCTTGACAGCGTCCTGGTGATCGGGGGCGGGGCCTGGGGCACGGCGCTGGCACAGGCCGCTGCCATGGCCGGGCGCGGCGTCACCCTGCTGGTGCGCGACGCGGCCCAGGCCGACGAGATCAACCAGCGCCGCACCAACCGGCGCTATCTGGGCGACCAGCTCATTCATCCGGCCGTGCGCGCCACCCTCGCCCCGGTCCCGGCCGACATGGTGATCCTGGCCGTGCCGGCCCAGTCGAGCCGCACCGCGCTGGGCGCGCTCGACCCCTCGCTGCTCGCCGGCAAGCCGGTGATCCTCTCGGCCAAGGGGCTCGAGACCGGCACGCTGGAGCGGCAGAGCGAAATCCTGGCCGACATGGCCCCCGAGGCCATCCCCTTCGTCTTGTCCGGTCCCAGCTTTGCCGCCGATGTCGCGGCCGGCCGCCCCACGGCGGTGACGCTGGCGGGCGACGACGCCGAAACCACATCGGCCCTGGCCGCCGCCCTGGCCGGCCCGACCTTCCGCCCCTATGCCGCCGATGACCGCATCGGCGTGGAAGTGGCAGGGGCCCTCAAGAATGTCTATGCGCTGGCCTGCGGCGCCATCGAGGGGGCCGGCCTGGGCGCTTCGGCCCGTTCGGCGCTGATTGCCCGCGCCTATGCCGAAATGGCGCGCATGGTGGCGGCCATGGGCGGCTCGGCGACGACGCTGACCGGCCTGGCCGGCCTGGGCGACCTGACGCTGACCTGCACTTCCACCCAGTCGCGCAACTACCAGTTCGGCATGGCCCTGGGGCGCGGCGAGAGCGTCGAGGCCATCCTCGCCTCCGGGGCGAAGCTGGCCGAGGGCGTCGCCACCACGCCCGTCGCCGATGCCCTGGCCCGGAGCCTGGGCGTCGATGCGCCCTTGATCGCGGCCGTCGAAGCCGTGCTCAGCCGCAAAGCCGATATCGCCACCGTCGTTGCGGGCCTGATGTCCCGCCCGCTCAAACGTGAGGACAAGCCAATGCTCTATGCCAAGATAGCCAAAGATGCGCCGGGAATGGGCGACAAGCGCCTTGCCGTCCGCCCCGTGCATCTGCAGCATCTGGAATCGCTCGGCCAGCAGTTGAAACTTGCCGGCGCCCTGCTCGACGCCGAGGGCAAGCCGGAGGGTTCGCTGGTGGTGATCGAGGCCGAGACGCTGGAGGCGGCCAGCGCCATCGTCCAGGCCGACCCCTTCGTTGCCGAAGGCGTGTTCGGCAGCATCGAGGTCAAGCCTTGGCGCGTGGCCATCGACAACGTCTCGCCCAGGGAGTAGCGCCATGGCCTATTGGCTGATGAAGTCCGAGCCGGACGTCTTCTCCTTCGACGACATGATGGCCAAGACCAGGCGGGGCGAGCCCGAGCAATGGCATGGCGTGCGCAACTACACGGCGCGCAACAACATGAAGGCCATGCAGCTGGGCGACCTGGCCTTCTTCTACCATTCCAATATCGGCAAGGAGATCGTGGGCATCATCAAGGTGATCGCCCTGGCCCATCCCGACAGCACGGCCGAGCCCAATGACAAGGGCCAGGTGGTCTGGGAATGCGTCGACGTGGAAGCCGTCAAGCCGCTGCCCAGGCCGGTGACGCTGGCCACAATCAAGGCGACCCCGGAACTGGCCAATCTCGAACTGGTCAAGCTGTCGCGCCTCTCGGTCTCCAAGGTCGCGCCCGAGGAATGGGACCTGATCTGCAGGATGGGCGGGCTCTAGCGGTGCCGCTCTAGTGCCGCTAGACTCTTCTCGTGGGAGGCGCGGTCACGCGCCCGAGGGAGAAAAGTCATGTCGCATTTTGCAGTCAATTGGCTGGCCGTTGTGCTGGCCACGGTCGCCAGCTTCGCCTTCGGAGCCGGCTGGTACATGGTGCTGGCCAATCAATGGCTGGCCGCCATCGGCAAGAAGAAGGAAGACATCAACCAGGCCGATTTCACGCCCTACCTGTGGTCGGTGGTCTGCCTGGCGGTGATGGCCTATTTCGTGGCCCTGCTGACCCCGGCCCTCATGGATGAGGTCACGGTTGCCAGCGGCATGCTGGTGGGCGCCCATATGTGGCTGGGCTTCGTCATCACCGCCATGATCATCAATCACCGCTATGAAGGGGCACCTTGGTCGCGCACCCTGATCGATGGCGGCTACCTGCTGGCGGTCCTGCTGATCGATGGCGCCGTGATCGGCCTCTTCGGCAGCGGCGTGGCGGCGGCGGTACCGGCCGCCTGATGCCCTAGCTTTCGACCACGATCGGCGGCACGTGCTTGGGCTCGGCCGCCGGTGCATACCGGTTGAGCAGGCCCACCTGGGTGATCGAGAAGATGACGGTCAGCGGCATCACCCCCCAGACCTTGAACGCCACCCAGACGTCGGTGGAAAAATTGCGCCACAGCACTTCGTTGATCACGGCGAGCGCCACGAAGAACAGGCCCC
>CAMLOA010000334.1 GCA_946481445.1 uncultured Devosia sp.
TGACCGCGCGCACCACCGCATCCTCATGCCAGTCCGCGTGCCGGGTCAGCGTATAGAGGCAGGCTGCCGCCTCGAGGATTTCACCCACGCATTCCCAGGGCTTCTGCCCGGCAAGCCCCGCCAGTTCGCGGAACGAGCCCTCGTTGGCCGCGATATCGAGCAGGTTCTTGCCGAAGATGGCAAGCAGCCGGTCCTTGGCCATGAAGGGCGCGAATATGAGGAAGACGAAGTGGCATTTGGGGCATTCGCCACACCACAGCGGGCCGTCATTGCCGGTGAGGCGGAAATTGCGGTTGCAGCTCGAAAAGACGCGGTCGAACTTGGTCTCGTGGGTGAAGAGCGAGGCGATACGGGCCTCCGAATAGGGCCTCAGCAGCGAGAAATACCGCAGCGTGCCGCCGGTTGCCGCCGAGAGGATGTCGGCAATCAGCAGCTCGAAGCCCAGCGACTTGGAATATTGATGGTTGGTCTCGCGCCCGTCGAATTCGACATTGCCTTCGCTGGCCGAGCGCTCGTTGCTGAGCACGATCTGGTTGTAGCCGTAGAGCAGGGCGCAGAGCGCAGCGATCATCGAATTGATCGCCGTAGATGGGACGTGTCCGTTGTAGTAGCCGGGCTCCTTGCCCAGCCGGATCATTTCGGCGTCGAGCGTGTGGGTCACATAGAGCGGCGGGATGCCGATCCTGTCCACCGACGTGACGATGGGCCCCTTCGGATTGACGGCAAAGGGGGTGAAGTCCACCCCGACATGGCTGAGCAGGTCCACGCTCACCAGTGAGTCCTTGCCGCCACCAATGGGCAGCAGGGTGCGGTCGGGCAGGGCGGGTGCCGTTCGTGGCCCGCCTGTCTCCACGGGCGCCTCGATGCAGAGCTTGCCGAAGCGGCTGAGGTTGTTGCGGGCGTAGAACTCGCCCAGTCCGTTCTCGTAGACATCGATGGCGAAGGCCCGCTCGCTCTCGGTAAGCGCTATGGCGGGAGCCGCGATGACGAAGGGCGCCTTGAGCTTGAAGTAGCTGACGCCCAGGACGATGGCCGTGAGGTCCAGCAGCTTGGCAAAGGCGGGGTGGGCAGCGGCCGCAGGATCGGCACCCGCGGGCAGGCCGAGCATTTCGGTAAAGCGCAGGTCCCCCAGTCCATAGGCGAAGCGGGCTTGCCCCGTTGCCGGATCGAAGGTGGGGCGCTCGATGAGGAATTGGTCGGTCAAGGCTGGACTCGCGGCGTCGGGTCTTCGACCATATAGGTGATTTGGGCCAATTGCGGGAGTGCGCAGAATTTTTGTCGAAACCGGCGCTCGCGGCTCGTCGTCTGTTCAGGCGGCCGGTGGGCCGTGGCCAACAACAGGAGAAGCAGATGCGCGTGGTGGTTTTCGTCAAGGCGACCCAGGACAGTGAAGCCGGTGTGATGGGGTCGAGCGAGTTGCTCGAGGCCATGGGCAAGTACAATGAAGAGCTGGTCGATGCCGGCATCATGCTGGCCGGCGACGGCCTCAAGCCGTCCCGCCAAGGCAAGCGCATCGGCTTCGACGGCGCCAAGCGCATTGTCATGGACGGCCCCTTCTCGGAAACCAAGGAACTGGTTGCCGGTTACTGGGTCTGGGAAGTGCGCGACATGGATCATGCCGTCGAATGGGTGAAGCGTTGCCCCAACCCCATGCTGGGCTATAGCGAGATCGAGATCCGGCCGGTCTACGAGATGAGCGACTTCGCGGAGATCATGACGCCCGAGGCGGAAGCCGTACATGGCCGCGTGGGCGACAAACTCGCCGGGGGCTGACCGGCGGGCACGAACAACAGCGGCTAGTACAGCCGCATCTGCAGGCGCATGACGATGTCGTGGCCCAGCCGCTGGAAGCCGTATTCGCGCATGGTGCAGGACCAGCCCGTGCCATTGCCGGTGCGCTCGATGCGGAACAGGTTGTAGCGCGCCGGATCGTCCAGCGTGCCGCCCTGCGCCGCGCTGGCGGCGGCTACGCCCACCACCGGCACCTCATGGTCCTTGCCGGGAATGGAGTGGATCGAGGAGCGGTGCGTATGGCCGTGCAGGATCAGTTCGGCACCGTGTTCGGCGATCACTTCGCGGAACAGTTTGTGGCCCTTGAGTCCGAACGAGGGGTGCTGCAGCTCGGCATTGGGCGGGTGATGGATCATCACCGCACGGAAACAGCCGGCTTCCCCCATCACCTTGAGGATCCGGCCCAGCCGGCCAGCCTGCTTCTCCTCGAACCGGCCGATGGCCAGGAACGGGCGCGTGGGCACGGCGCTCGAGCAGGAGATGACCGCAAGCTCCCCCACACGGCGCAGGAAGGGGAATGCGGCGTCGTCAAGCGTCTCGCCGCGCATATGGTCGCCCCAGACCTGCTGGGCGCATTCGAGCGCGCCGGGAACGTAGGCGTCGTGGTTGCCGGGGCAGACGGCGACCTTGTCCGCGCTGCCCAGGGCCCGCAGCCAGTCGCCGGCCCGATCGATCTCGAAACGGAGTGCCAGGTTGACCAGGTCGCCCGTCACGGCGGTGAAATCGGCCTGCTGTGCCTGCAGGTGGGCGACCAGGCTTGCCAGAGTCTCGCTGTTGAGCTCGTCGTGCCGCTTGAGCTTCCAGTTGAGGTAGCCGGTTATCCGCTTGCCCAGCAGGTCGCGCAGACCGACGGGGGGCAAGGGCGACAGGTGGATGTCGGAGATATGGGCAAGCGTAATCATTGCGCGGGTAATGCCAGAAGCGGATGGCCAAGAAAACGGTCAATCGCCCGCGCGGTTGATTTTGTCGCTCTCAAAGCTCTGCTACCGGTAGGGTGAACGAGGATTCGCGGCATGCAGATGAACGGTTTCCAGCGCTGGCGGGCCAAGGTGTTTCTGACCCTCAAGGGGTTCTGGCATCGCATGACGGTCGGCTCCCGCGTGATGGTTGTGGATGGCGACCGAGTTCTGCTCATCCGCCACACCTATGTGCCCGGCTGGCAGTTTCCCGGGGGTGGCGTGGGGCCGGGCGAAACCATGGAGTCGGCCGGTGCCCGCGAGACCCTGGAGGAGACTGGCTATCGCGTCATCGGGCCGATGACGCTGTTCGGCATCTACCACAATACCAGCCCGGTCACGAACCGCGACCATGTCGCCTTCTATGTCGCCACCGCCTTCGAGAAGGCCTTCGAGCGCAAGCCGGATCACGAGATCGCCGAGGTCGCCTGGTTCGATCGCCATGCGTTGCCCGACAAGGTCACCCCCGCGACCAGCCAGCGCATCGACGAGTATTTCGATGGTGTCCCGCGAAGGGACGTGTGGGGGTACTAGTCCGGGGGCTCCCCGTCCCCCGGTCATGTCTCGCATCCGCCTATTTGAGGAATTCCAGATCCGGCCCCACCGGCACGATCCGCGTCGGATTGATGGTGGTGTGGCTCCAGTAATAGTGCGTCTTGATGTGGTCCAGGCGAACCGTCTCCTTGATCCCCGGCACCTCGTACAGGGCCTTTAGGTAGTGCGAGATGTTCTTGTAGTCCGCGATGCGGCGGATATTGCACTTGAAGTGGCCGACATAGACGGCGTCGAAGCGCACCAGCGTGGTGAAGAGCCGCCAATCGGCCTCCGTGATGCCGTCGCCGGTGA
>CAMLOA010000335.1 GCA_946481445.1 uncultured Devosia sp.
CGCATGACACCGTGCTCGAGGGTAAGGAGGTGAAGGTCAGCTTCACCCTCAAGCGCGGCGGCTTCTTCAAGCCCGACTTCTTCGAGCTCAAGGCGGTCGACAATCTCGACATCAAGCTGATGCGCCACGAAACCCTGGGCATTGTGGGCGAATCCGGCTCCGGGAAGACAACCTTCGGCCAGGCCCTGATCCGCCTAATCGGCAACCAGGGCGGCGAGATCTGGTTCGACGGCGAGCGCATCGACACCAAGGACCGCCAGGCCATGCGGCCGCTGCGGTCGCGCATGCAGATCGTTTTCCAGGACCCGTTCGCCAGCCTCAATCCGCGCATGTCGATCCGGCAGATCATCGAGGAAGGGCTGATCGTCAACGGTATCGGCGCCAATGCGCGCGAGCGCAACGACCGCGTGCAGCAGGCGCTCAAGGATGCCGGCATGCCCGACAATATCCTGGCCCGCTTCCCCCACGAGTTTTCGGGTGGCCAGCGCCAGCGCATCGCCATCGCCCGCGCGATCGCGCTCGAGCCCGAATTCATCCTGCTCGACGAGCCGACCTCGGCCCTGGACCTCTCGGTCCAGGCCCAGATCATCGACCTGCTGCGCAAGTTGCAGGACGAGAAGGGCCTTTCCTACCTCTTCATCAGCCACGACCTCAAAGTCGTTCGTGCCCTCTGCCACCGCGTCATGGTGATGCAGCACGGCAAGATCGTCGAACAGGGCCCCGTGGCCGAAGTCCTCACCAACCCCCAGACCGAATACACGGCCCGGCTTGTCCGCGCCGCGTTCGAGATTGCCGCCTAACCTCCCGGAGCATTTTATGGCAAACCCCAAGATCACTTTCATCGGCGCCGGTTCGTCGGTGTTCATGAAGAACATCGTCGGAGACATCCTGCAGCGCCCTGCCCTGGCGGGCGCCACCATCCGGCTGATGGACATCAATCCGACCCGGCTGGAAGAAAGCGAAATCATCGCCGGCAAGCTGATCAAGACCCTCGGCGTGCCGGCGACCGTTGAGACCTATTCCAACCAGCGCCAGGCCCTGGACGGCACCGACTTCGTGGTCGTCTGCTTCCAGATCGGCGGCTACGAGCCGTCCACGGTCATCGATTTCGAGGTGCCCAAGAAGTACAATCTGCGCCAGACCATTGCCGATACCCTCGGCGTGGGCGGGATCATGCGCGGCCTCAGGACCGTGCCGCACCTGTGGAGCATCTGCGAGGACATGCTCGCCGTCGCGCCGGACGCGGTGATGCTGCAATATGTCAACCCGATGGCGATCAACACCTGGGCCATTTCGGAAAAGTATCCGACCATCAAGCAGGTCGGTCTCTGCCACTCGGTACAGGGCACGGCCCATGAGCTGGCTCATGACCTGGGCATTCCCTACGAGGAAATCCGCTACCGTTCGGCCGGCATCAACCACATGGCCTTCTACCTCAAGTTCGAGCATCGCCAGGCGGACGGCAGCTATCGCGACCTCTACCCGGACCTGCATCGCACCTATGCCGAGGGACGTGCGCCCAAGCCGACCTGGAACCCGCGCTGCCCCAACAAGGTGCGCTACGAGATGATGACCCGGCTGGGCTATTTCGTCACCGAAAGTTCCGAACACTTCGCCGAATACACGCCCTACTTCATCAAGGAGGGCCGCGAGGACATCATCGACAAGTTCGGCATCCCGCTCGACGAGTACCCCAAGCGTTGCGTCGAGCAGATCGCCAAGTGGAAGCAGACCTCGGAGGACTACAAGAAGGCCGACCGCATCGAGGTCAAGCAGTCCAAGGAATACGCGTCCTCCATCGTCAATTCGGTCTGGACCGGCGAGCCTTCGGTGATCTACGGCAACCTGCGCAACAATGGCGTCATCACCAACCTGCCAAACAATGCGGCCGTCGAAGTGCCCTGCCTCGTCGACGACAACGGCCTGCAGCCCACTTTCATCGGGGACCTGCCGCCGCAGCTCACCGCGCTCATCCGCACCAATATCAACGTGCAGGAACTGACCGTCGCGGCGCTGATGACGGAGAACCGCGATCACATCTACCACGCCGCCATGATGGACCCTCATACGGCGGCCGAACTCGATCTCGACCAGATCTGGAACCTGGTCGATGACCTGCTCGAGGCTCACGGCAGCATGCTGCCTGAATGGGCCCGCGGCTCCCGGAAGCAGCGCGTGGCGTAATATCGCGGCGCAACAGTCCTCCCCTGCTTCCAAGGCGGCCCCGGTGCGAAAGCGCTGGGGCCGCTTGGGTCTGGAGAGGTGTCCTAGAGCAGGCCTTCCACTGTCTGCACCACCAGCAGCGCCGCGAAGATCGCCAGCGCCACGGCAGTCATCCGCTCGACGCGCGCCGAAGTCAGCAGGCCGGCCGATGACCGCTCGGCCGCCATGCCCAGCGCCATCCAGCCGACCGCCGTGGCAATGACCAGCGCGCCGAACAGGCCGAGATAGGGCAGCCGCTCCAGGAACCGGACCTGCGGGAAGATGGCAAAGGCAAAGACCAGCGCCTTGGGATTGACCAGGGTGGTGGCAAACACCCGGCCCAGGGTGATGCCACGCTGCGCCAGATCGGCATGGCCGGCCTGCGACCATAGCTTGAAGGCTGACCAGACGAGAAAAGCAGACGCCACGAGCTTGGCCACCACCGGGACCAGCGGCTGGCCGGCACCGGCCGCTCCAACCAGTTCTGTCCAGACGGTAATGGCAATCAGGTAGCCGCCGATCTCACCGGCCAGCAGCGGCAGCGACCGGGCCACCCCGCGCTGCGCCCCGGCTGCTGCCATCAGCGTATTGGTCGGCCCCGGGGTCGCCAGCAGGGCCAGGACGGCGGCCAGGAAATCGTTCAATGCGCACCAGGCAGAAAAGGGGCAGGCGCACCACAGCCTGCCCCAGTTTGCTCAGATCGGAAGGGCTCAGTGATGCCCGCCGACCACTTCGCGCAGCTCTTCCACCGAGCGGACCCGCCTGCGGGCAGCGCCGTCCCAGTCGCGCGTCTTGACGGTCGACTTGGCCATGCGCTCGCGGGCCGCGGGAACCGCATCGGCATATTGCGGCAGCCACTGCGCCTGAGCGACGACCATCTCGTCGACCATGGCCCAAACTTCGTCCGGCGTGCAGATGGCCCCCACCAGCGGATCATGCAGCACGGCAAGCTTGAGCGTGTCGATATCGCCGGTCATGGCCGCCTCGACCGATAGCCGCTGCACCGAGACCGACACCGAGCAGGTGGCGGCGCAGGCCGTGGGCAGGGTCACGCCCTCGATCATGTTGATGCCGAAGCGGTCGACATAACCGGGGCTTTCGATGATCGCATCATCGGGCAGATTGGTGATGATGCCATTGTTGCGGCGGTTGAAATGGCCGCGATAGACCCGGCCGGTTTCCATCGCTTCGATGATGTAGCTGGCATGCTCGCTGGTGCGCTTGTATTCGCTAAGCGGCTTGTTGGCCTGCTCCTTGAACATCGGGAAATCGGTCTCGAACCAGTTCCGGCGCTCGGTCGAATAGCGCAGGTACCCCCCCGTCTCGCCATGGATCCAGTCGCTCATGTCGATCCAGCG
>CAMLOA010000336.1 GCA_946481445.1 uncultured Devosia sp.
ATGGGTGCGGTGTGAGCGCCGACGAGGCGGAAAGGTCCGCTAGCCTGCCCTAAGCAGGCTCCAGCGCGCGAGCATGCCTAGGGCCGGGACCCTGCGGGAATAGGACGGCAGCTGCGGCGCGGTTCGTTCGTCATGCCCATAAGCTAGTGCTTAGTTCCGCCCAGTCAAGGTTTGGCCATTGCGTCGGCGCGGGCACAGTGCCAGTGTCCGGCCAAATATCGTGCGCATGAGGGAGTGCCTGCACCATGATCGGCTGGATTGTTCTTGGCCTGGTTGTCGTTGTCGTCGTCTATGCCATCTCGATCTACAATGGCCTGGTCAAGAACCGGCAGATGGTCGAGGAGGGCTGGTCGGGCATCGACGTGCAGCTCAAGCGCCGTACCGACCTCATCCCGAACATGATGGAAACGGTGAAGGGCTATATGTCCCATGAGCGCGACACGCTCGAAGCGGTCGTGCAGGCCCGTGCCGCTGCCACCGGCGCCGCCAACGGTACGCCGGAGCAGCGCGCACAGGCGGAGGGCATGCTGTCTGCCGCCCTGGGCAAGCTGCTGGCGGTGGCCGAGGCCTATCCGGACCTCAAGGCCAATACGACGTTCCTCGAATTCCAGGGTGCCCTGCAGACGGTGGAGGACGAAATCCAGATGTCCCGCCGCTACTACAATGGCGCGACGCGCAACCTCAACGTGATGGTGGAGTCCTTCCCGTCCAATCTGATCGCCAACAATTTCGGTTTCAAGAAAGCCGAGTATTTCGAGCTCGAGAGCCCGGCTGACCGGGCCGTGCCGACCGTGAAGTTCAACTAGGCCCTGGGTGGCGCTTAGGGCCTGGCTGTGATGAAAACCTGGTCTGCATTCTGCAATTTCTGGGTGGCGCGGGCCGTCGCCGCTGTTGTTCTCAGCCTGTTGCTGGCGCTGCCGGCTACGGCCCGCGAGGAAATCCGGTCGTTCACCAGCGCCGTCACTGTCAACGCCGACGCGTCGGTGGCGGTGACCGAAACCATCGTGGTCAACGCCGAGCTAGACGAAATCCGTCGCGGCATCTACCGCGACATTCCCATCGTCATGCTGGGCAGCAACGGGGGCAAGGTCCGGCCGGACCTGGACGTACTCGGCGTCGAGCGCGATGGAAGCGCCGAGATGTTCCGGGTCGAGCGCATGGGCAATTTCCAGCGCATCTGGATCGGCAACCCCGACCGGTACCTCGATCACGGCGAGCATACCTATACCATCCGCTATACCATGACCCGGATGGCCCGCGCCTTCGAGGATCACGATGAACTCTACTGGAACGCCACCGGCAATTACTGGGTGTTTCCCATCCTCAGGGCTCGGGCCATCGTCACCCTGCCGGACGGTGCGGTGATCGACCGACTGGCCGGCTATACCGGGCCGGTGGGGTCCACCGAAACGGCCGTGCAGATCAAGCGTACGTCCGACAGTACCGCCAGCTTCCAGGCGACGCGCGCGCTCGGGGCAGGCGAGGGCATGACCATAGCGGTCTCGTTCGCCAAGGGCGTCGTCGTCTTTCCCACCGGGCTCGATGCCATAGCCCAGCAATTGGGCGATTTGAGCGAAGTCATCGTCCCCCTGCTCGCGGCTCTGGTTGCGGTGGCCTATAATGCCCTGGCGTGGTGGAAGGTGGGCCGCGACCCGGAAAGGGGCACGGTCATCCCGCTGTTCCACCCACCCAAGGGATTCTCGCCCGCCCTGGTCCACTACGTGCACAAGTGGGGGTTCGACAATCTGGGCTGGACCGCCCTGACGGCTGCGATCTTCGACCTGGGCGTGAAGGGCCTGGTGACCATCGAGACGATCGGCAAGAGCCTCAAGGTGAGCTTCACCGGCAAGCAGCCGGAGGAGGCTCTTCCCGTGGGCGAGCAGATCGTCTTCGACTATTTCAGCGCCAAGCGGGATACGCTGATCTCCAAGACCAATGGCCCGGCCCTGGCCAAGAAGCGGCAGGAATTCACCAGCGCCATCGAGAGCGAGAACCGCACGCGCTGGTTCAAGAACAATGCCGGCTATTCGCTGCTTGGCTTTGCCCTGGCGATCGCCATGCTGGGGGGAATGGTGTGGGCGGGCATGCTCGATGTGCTCTGGCTCATCGGCTCGGTGGTCGTGGGCATCGTGGTCGCGATCGTCGGGGGCATGCTGGCGCATGGCTTCCAGGCCAGCTCGCTGCCACGGCTCATCGCCATCGGCTGGTTCGTCATCGTCGGCTTCAACTTCTTCGGGTTTGCGCTGGAAAGCTTCACCAGCCTCACCGTCAACGTCGCCTCGATTTCCGCCGCGTCGATCGTGGTGGTGACCGTGGTCTTTGCGGTGCTGATGCGGGCGCCGACCTTGCAGGGCCGCAAGGTGATGGACGAGATCGATGGCCTCAAGCTCTATATCGAGACCGCCGAGAAGGATCGCATGAACATGGCAGGCGAACCGCCCATGACCATTTCGCGGTTCGAGCGCCTCTTGCCCTATGCGATCGCCCTGGGGGTCGAGAAGCCGTGGAGTGAGCATTTCGAAGCGGAACTGGCGCGAAACGCCGTCAGCGACGCCACGGACGGCCACTATTCGCCGAGCTGGTATCGCGGCTCCTCCTCCTCAGGCGGGTGGGGTAGCTCGGCATCCAGCATGACCACGGCAGTCAGCGCGGCGGCGGCCAGCATGACCGCTGCCATGGTGGCAGCGCAGCCCGTTTCGTCGAGCTCTTCGGGGTTTTCCGGTGGGGGCGGTGGTGGCGGATCGTCCGGCGGTGGCGGCGGCGGTGGTGGCGGTGGCGGCTGGTAGCCCATCCTAGACATCAAAGCCGCCCCAAGCTAAGCAGACCGCGCCTCTTCATACCGGTGTCAGACCATGCCCGAACTGCTGCTCGAACTCTTCTCCGAGGAAATCCCGGCCCGCTTCCAGCGCCGCGCTGCCGACGACCTTAAGAAGGCCGTGACCAATGCGCTGGTCGATGCCGGCCTGGTCTATGAAGGCGCCCGGGCCTTCGTGACCCCGCGGCGGCTGGCCCTGACCGTCACCGGGCTGCCCCTGCGCTCGCCGGACACGCGCGAGGAGAAGAAGGGCCCCAAGGTCGGTGCGCCGCAGCCGGCCATTGACGGTTTCCTCCGTTCGGCGGGGCTCTCCTCGCTCGACCAGGCCAAGATCGAAAGCGATCCCAAGAAGGGTGACTTCTACGTCGCCCACATCAACCGGCCCGGGGCCGATGCCATAGCCCTGCTTTCGGGCATCCTGCCAAAGGTCCTGGCCGAGTTCTCATGGGCCAAGTCCATGCGCTGGGGATCGGGCAGTTTCAACTGGGTCCGCCCGCTGCGGGCCATAACGGCGACTTTCGGCGCCGAAACCGACGACCCCATCGTGGTGCCGTTCTCGAGTGGCTCGGTGACATCCGGCCAGACCACATTCGGGCACCGGTTCCTGGCGCCCGAACCGATCCGGGTGAGGCGCTTCGATGACTACGTCGTGGCGCTGGAGCGGGCCAAGGTCGTGCTCGACCTCGACCGCCGCAAGGACATTATCCGCGCCGACGCTGAACAGCTCGCCTT
>CAMLOA010000337.1 GCA_946481445.1 uncultured Devosia sp.
CTTTCTTCCCAATCCACTGAAACTTCTCTCCCGCCGGTCATTCGGCATGGGCTCGTCCAGCATCCCTTGTTGAGCGGCGGCGTGCAGATCCGGGTTTTGGCTGAGATCGACGCAAGCGGATCGGCCCTTGTTGCCGACGTCGTGACGTTTCTTTCCGGCCATGCCGATCCCATTGGCGCCATATTCGTGCTGCTCGATGCCGGGATCATCGTGGCCGAGCTCAAGGGGCGCCCCATGGACGAGGACACCATCCTGCGCCGGCCATGGACGCCGGACGCGCCGGCATTGGCGATAGATCCACCACGTGACGATGACGATGGCGATGCGGGCGCGAGTGCCTTGGCCTTCCCCACTGAGCCTGTGGGCAGCTCCCGTCCTGCGTTTTCGCCCGTTATGGCCAGGCTTGATTGGTCGCAACGTCGGGACCTCGGCCGTGGAGGCTTCTGGTGCCGGCCCGGCATCTATCTTCTGGCTTCGGGTCAGGCGGTCTATGTCGGAGCAAGCGCCGAACTCAATGTCCGGGCGGTTCAGGGCAGCCAGCCGATCAGCCAAATCGACACTCTGCTCATGCTCGCGGACGCGAATGGCGAACTGGACTTTGAGGATGCACTGGCGCTCGAGCGGCTCATGCATATGCGCCTTTCCGCCTGCCGTGACCTCACACTGGCGAACGGCACCCCGGACGGGACGGCCATCATGCCAGACCGCTTCGATGACCTTCAGGTCCTCGCTGGCCAGTTCGCATTGTTCCTGGCGCGAGAAAGCATCGGTTTTGCCGGGCAGTCGAGCCGGAACATCCTGGCCGGCCCGCGCATGGAAAAGGGTTTCACGAGCACGTTGCGGATTTTCGACGAAATGCCGAAGGGCGAAATCCATGAGCTCGCGTTCAATTCCGGTCTTCAGGCCCGGGCGGTTCATCACGAGAGCGGCGACTGGATTGTCCTCCGCGATTCCGAGATCCGGATCGAGACGGTTCGCAGCGCCAACTCGACGGCCAGCTATCACCGTTCGGCCCTGCTGCATGCCGGCGTATTGGTGCCCTCGGTCAATGGCGGATGCTATCTGCTCAAGCGCGATCTGCGGTTTCCCAGCCGGAGTGCCGCAGCCCATTTCGTGACGGGCTCGAAAGGGCAGGGGCGCGGTGGCTGGAAACCCATCGACCCCGAGGGTGGGGTCGATCCGAACACTAACCTGTTGATCGCGTCGTAACGCCCAGCGGTCCAGTCAGCCGCAGGGCACCGGACCTTCCTGTCTCCTGACACAGCATCCCGCTCAAATTGCAGGCGGGCGTGCCATTGACAGGGTCTCATCCGTTCTTTATTTGTTCCCATAGTAGTGAGAAGCCGTCATGTCTTATGCCATGCACATCGCTGTCGAAACCGCCCGCCGCGACGCTGCGGCCGCGCGCGTTCGCACACCTCTTCGTCTCATATCCGTGTCGGTCAAACGCGCTTCCTGAGCGCTGAACCCTTCCTGACATCGCGGCCGCACTGGCCATTGAGGACCGGCTGACACCGGACGGCTACGCACGTCCCTGCGCCGGCGAAGAGACAAATCATGACCGATACACCCGACTGGCTCGATGGGCTGGACGAGACCGAGCTCGTCATCGAGGGCCGGCTCACTAACGAGCGCAAGGACAAGTCGCCCCAGCACCTCCTGCCGCTGGCGCTACTCCAGCACACGATCGGCATGGACGGCGTCAAGCGGCTCCATGACACCGAGAACTTCTGTGGCATCGTCGTGACGCCAAGCCCCGATTGGACCCTGCCGCTCATGCATCTGCTCAAGCCATGGCAATGGGATTTCGTCCAGGCGCGCGTCACGCCTTTGCGCCCCAGCCAGATCGCCGATGACACCTCGTCCCTCAGGACCATGGACGCGCTGGCGATGGGGGGCCGCGTCCTTGGGATCGGTCATGATCCGGAGAGATTGTTGCCGTCCTCCATGCGGACCGCAGCCGACATGGTCGTCCGCCTGCCTCCCCCCAATGGCGAAGTCATCGGCGCCGTCATCAGGCGCATGTTCGGGCGCACTCTCAAGACCATCCCCAATGACATCGCCGTGGGACTGGAATTCGACGAGATCGTCGCCTGCCTGCGCCCCGGCACCAGTCCGAGCCAATGCATCGAGCGACTGAAGAAGGCGGTCGCGAGCAAGCGCTCGTCCTCGCCGATTACCCAGGGCGTACCCGCGATCCATGACCTTCATGGCTACGGCGCGGCAAAGGAATGGGCGCTCAACCTGATCGAGGACCTCGAGGCGTGGCGCCGGGGCGAGATCGGCTTCGACGCCATCGACGCCAATGTGGTCCTCGCGTCCCTGCCGGGTCTGGGCAAGACCACGTTCGCGCGCAGCCTCGCTCACAGCACCGGCTTGCCTCTGATCGCGAGCTCAGTCGGCAAGTGGTTTGCCGAGTCGCCGGGCTATCTCGACAGCATCGTCAAGCAAATCGACAAGCTGTTCGCCGACGCGAAGGCCGCCGCGCCAGCCATCATTTTCCTCGACGAGATCGACGCGGTTCCGAACCGTGCGACAATCTCGCCTCGAGGAGCGGACTGGTGGTTGCCGGTGATCACACACCTTCTCGACAAGCTCGATGGCGCCGTCAACGACACCACCGATCGGCTAATCATCGTGGGCGCCACCAACCACCCCGAGAAGCTCGACGCGGCCCTCGTACGGCCCGGCCGTCTCGATCGCATCATCCACATCGCGCCGCCCAATGCCGAGGACATGCAAGGCATCCTGCGCCAGCACCTTGGTACCGACCTCGAGGGCGAGGACCTGACGCAGGCCGGCCAACTCGCTGCTGGTGCATCCGGCGCCATGGCGGTCAGCTGGGTCAAGACGGCCCGTCGCACCGCCCGGTCGGCCAAGCGGCCCATGCAGATGGCTGATCTCATCGCCGCCATCGCGCCGGCCGATGTCAGGACCGAGGTCATGATTGAAGGCACGGCCCTGCATGAAGCCGGTCATGCCGTGGTCGCCGACATCCTTGGCATCGGCGAGGTGGAATCGGTCAGCATCGTCATTCGCGATGATCGCGGTGGGTCCACCTTGCTCAAGTTCGATGGCTTCCTGCCAACGCGCCAGGCGGTCGAGAACCTCACGATGCAATTGCTCGCCGGTCGTGCAGCCGAGCAGGTCTTTCTCGGGGAGCCTGGCACAGGCTCCGGTGGTGGTGCAGACAGCGATCTGGCGCGTGCCACGCGCTATATCGGCATGCTTCATGCGGGCGAAGGCCTCGGCGAAACCCTGAGCTTCCGCGGCGAAGCCAAGGACATTCCGGTACTCCTTGCCCGAGACCCCAGGTTCGCGGCCATCGTCGAGGCGCATTTGCAAAAGCTCTATCGGCGCACAATCGACTTGATCGAGGCCAATCGCCACCGGGTCCGCGCCGTCGCCGACGAACTGATCCGGACGCGCCATATCGGCCGGCAGCACTTCAAGGCCATCCTCATGTAGGTCGATCCCAAGGCCACCGATATCGGCTTCTCCTCACCCGACGGCGTGCACTT
>CAMLOA010000338.1 GCA_946481445.1 uncultured Devosia sp.
GTGCTCAATGTCGAAACCCGCTGCCGCATCGATACGGCCAACGAGCTCGACTACTTCAAGAATGGCGGCATCCTGCATTACGTGCTGCGCAGCCTCGTGGCGGCGTAAGCTGCGGCAGGCGATGGATCTGCAATGGCGGCCCCTGGGCCGCCGTTGTTGCTTTGGGGCATATTGAGCGCGCCACTCATACTGTGTCATTCCGGCGAAGGCCGGAATCCATGCGGAGGGCTATCCCGACGCTGGTTGTCGCGGCATGTTCCGGACATGGATTCCGGCCTTCGCCGGAATGACCCGGTGGGTGAATGAGATGACCGACATCTGGACCGGCGAGACTGCGATCACCACCGACCGCCTCATCCTGCGGGCGTTTCGGCGTGACGACCTGCCGCTCTACCAGGCCCTGGGGCAGGACCCCGATGTGATGCGGTATCTGGGTGGATTGTGGAGCCCGGAGAAGACGCTGGAGGCGGCCGAGGGCGCCAACCGGGCGCTGCGCGAAACCGGCTATGGCTTCCTGGCCGTCGAGCGCCAGTCTGATGGCGCCTTCCTCGGCATTGCCGGGCTTTCGGTGGAACACTGGTATCCCGATGACCTGCAGGTTGGCTGGCGCCTGTTTCGCAACCATTGGGGTCAGGGCTATGCCAGCGAGGCTGGACGCGCCTGGTTGGACCTCGCCTTTGCGCGTACCGGCCGCGATCGCATCATTGCCATGGCGGACGTTCCCAACCATCGCTCGATCGCGGTGATGCGGCGGCTGGGCATGACCCTGGATCACGAGGCGACGCTGACCGATGGGCCGGATGTGTTCGATGCCGCCATCTATGCCATCACGCGGGCTGAGTGGGCCGCCGCGCGCGGCAAGGCGTAGGTCCGGCGGGTCGGGGAGCGCCTGATCGCAGTCCGGTCATTTACCGGCGGGGCAGGAATCTCTGCGTCTCACCCTCTTTTGACTGGCTGGCCCTGCCACCCCGGCTTACAACCTTGGCTCATGACGACCAGACCCTTCCTCGCACCGCTCTTCGGCATCGCCGCCCTCGCCCTGCTGGCCGGCCCGGCCGGTGCGGAAAGCCTGCGCCTCAGGCCCAAGGCCGTGGTGGAACTGTTCACCAGCCAGGGCTGCGCCCAGTGCCCGCCCGCCGATGCACTGCTGACCAGCCTTGCCGAGGAAGGCGATGTGATCGCCCTGGCCTATCACGTCGATTACTGGGACTATATCGGCTGGGCCGATACCTTCGGCGACGAGGATTTTTCCGATCGCCAGCGGGCCTATGCCAAGAGCTGGGGCTCATCGCGCATCTTCACCCCGCAAATGGTCATCAACGGCGCCAAGGGCGTGGTCGGCTCGCGCCGCAACGAGGTGCACGGGGCGCTGGACCGCACCCAGCTGCCGCTGGCAGTGGATGTCAGCGTCGACGGCGACATGCTCAAGGTGTCGGTACCGCCCAATACCAGCCTGGACGATGCCGTCGTCTGGCTGGTCACCTATCTCGATCGGGCCGATGTCAGCATCGAGGACGGCGAGAATGCCGGCAAGTCCATGGTCTATACCCAGGTGGTGACCGGCCGGCAGGTGCTGGGCCTGTGGGAAGGCGCGGCCGGCGCCCATTTCAAGCTGCCCATCGCCGAGGTCCTCTCCGAACACAGCACCGGCCTTGCCGTGCTGGTGCAGCAGGAGCAGGCAGGCCTGCCCGGCCCGATCCTGGGCGCCGCAGCATTCGAGCGCTGAGGCCGGGCCAGCCACCGCGCCAAAGAAAAATCCCGTCCTCGGGGGCAAGGACGGGATAGACTGACTGGTCAACACTAAAAAGGGCGGCTGGCAACCGGACTTACAGGTTTGGGGGCTCGGTCGGCCCGGCGCCAGCCACTGGAGGCAATGGTTGGACTGTGACCGGCCAATCGGGCGGGCTTTTGGACAAACTGTGTCGGAATTGGGGTTTTTTGCGCCTGTCCGGCCCCGCCCCGCAACGCTCTTGCATCGGCTCGCGAATGCCGCAATCATGACACTGCGTTGACACTGGAGGTTCAGGGCACCCTTGCACGGCCGCACACCGAACGACAAAGGCGTTTCCCTGTCGCTGGTCCATGCCGGCGAGCTTGTCTCCGGACCCGTGCCTGCCAGCAAGCCCAGTCCCGTCGTCGCCTTCGACCGGCGCGAGCTGGCGCAGATCCTGGCCGTCTATGGCCGTAAGGTGGGCCAGGGCGAATGGCGCGACTACGCCATGGATTTCCTGCGCGAGCGGGCGGTGTTCTCAATCTATGCGCGCGTCTCCGAGCGCCCCCTCTTCATCATCGAGAAGACGCCCCGGCTGCGCAACCGGCAGGGGCAGTATTGCGTGACCAACCAGCAGGGCCGCATCCTCAAGCGCGGCCATGACCTGGCGCTGGTGCTGCGCGTGCTCGATCCGGACCTGGTGGTGGTGGGGTGATTATCGTTCGCGAGGCCGGGCTGGCGGATGCGTATGCCATGGCTGAGCTGCGTGCGCGGTCGATAAAGGATCTCTGCGCCGCCGATCACCGCGACGACTCGGCCGCCATTGCCGCGTGGGTGGGTCCACCTGACAAGTTCGTGCGCATTATGGAATATCCGGACAACGTGCTGCTGGTCGCCGAAATCGATGGAGCACTGGCCGGCCTTGCCGGGCTTTACGGCGATATGGTCACCCTCAACTATGTCGATCCCAACTACCGCTTTCGGGGTGTCAGCAAGGCGCTGATGGAGGCAACCGAGGCCCGCCTGCGCGACGGCGGTGTCACGCTTGGGCGGCTGCGCAGCACTGCGACGGCCCTGGCCTTCTATCGGGCACAGGGCTGGGTCGAGACCGGCCCGGGAACGCCCGATGATGGCACGCCGATGGAAAAGCGGCTCTAAAGCGCCTTCTGCAGGTGCACGATGTCGTGCCAGCGATCGAACTTGTAGCCGACGGCCTTGTAGTAGCCGACGCGCTCGAAGCCGAACTTCTCGTGGATGGCGATTGAATTGGCCGTGTCGGCGGTGATCACCGCCAGCATCTGCTTGAAGCCGAAGGCGGTCGACTGGATGAGCAGTTCGGTCAGCAGCGCCTTGCCCAGGCCGCGGCCGGTTTCGGCCGGATCGAGATAGATCGAATCCTCGCAGGTGAAGCGGTAGGCGGCGCGGGGCCGGTAGAAGCTGGCATAGGCATAGCCCACGGCGCGGCCTTCGCGCTCGGCCACGATCAGCGGATGGCCCAGTTTCCTGAGGCCCGCATATTTCTCGGCAATGGCTTCTTCGCCCGGCACGTCCGTATCGAAGGTGATGGCGGTGTTGGTAACGTAGTGGCCATAGATGGCCGTGATGGCGGGCACATCGGACCAGGTGAAGGGGCGCAGGATGTAATCGGACATGGACAGCACAAAACGAAGGGACCGCAGCCCTTGTAGGCTGCGGTCCCGATCATCGTCCAACCAAATTCGTTGATCGCGCGATCAACGGACCTGTTGCTTACTCGCGGTTGCCGAACAGGCGGAGCAGCATCAGGAACAGGTTGATGAAGTCGAGGTA
>CAMLOA010000339.1 GCA_946481445.1 uncultured Devosia sp.
TCTGCACTTGTTCGCGTAGTTGATCGATCGCCGCCTTGAGGTCAAGGCCGATGGCAGTGAGTTCCACCGCGTTGGCTTTCGAGCAGAGCGTGTTGGCCTCGCGATTGAATTCCTGTGCCAGGAAATCAAGCCGGCGCCCGACAGGCCCGCCCTCGCGCACCAGCTTGCGGGCCGCGGCCACGTGGACGGTGAGCCGGTCGAGCTCTTCGCGGATATCGGCCTTGGTGGCCAGCAGCAGGGCTTCCTGGGCCAGCCGCTCTTCGGGCATGGCAATATCGGCAGCCAGCTCGGCCACCTGCTGGCGCAGGCGTTCGAGGATGGCCTCGCGCGCGCGGGCGGGATGGGTCTCGGCCGCCTGGGCGAGCCTCTCGATCTCGTCGAGGCGCTCGTTGAGGACGGCAGCAATCTGGGCACCCTCCTGCCTGCGGGCGAGCACGAGGTCCACCAGGGCCTGCGACACGCCATCCAGGATTGCAGCCGCCAGCGATTCCTCGGCCTCGGCGGTCATGGGACGGTCGCGCTGCTCGAGGACACCCTTGAGCGCCAGGATACCGTCGAGGGTGGGCGGCGCAGCCTTGATCCGGCCATCGAGGGACTGGAGCGCCGCAACGACCGTTTCGAGGGCCTGATGGTTGACGAACACTTCGCCTCCCGACCCGTCCCGCTCTACGGCGAGCGTGCAGGTTACCGACCCGCGCGACAACATCTTGCCGATCAGCTGGCGAATATCGCTTTCGAGCGCGTCCAGCCCAGCGGGAAGGCGCAGGCGGATATCGAGCCCCCGGCCGTTGACCGACTTGATTTCGACGGTGAAGGCCGCGCCCGCCACGGCACCGACGGCCCGCGCATAACCTGTCATGCTCGACAGGGCCTGGCTCACTGGCTGTCCGTACCTTGTCCGGCCTGCTCTGCCTGCTGCGCCTCCAGCGCCTGCCGGGCAGCCTCCGCCTCGGCTTCGGCCTGGGCAGCGGCTTCTGCAGCTATTTCGCGATAGCGGGCGACATTGTCCTGATGTTCCGCGTAGGTTTCGGCGAAGACGTGGCCCTCGCTGGGAGAGGCGCCCTTGGCGACGAAGTAGAGATACTCATGCGTGTCCGGGTTGGCGACGGCGCGCAGCGCCTCGATGCCAGGATTGGCGATGGGCGTGGGCGGCAATCCATCGATCTGGTAGGTATTGTACGGCGTCTGCTCCTCGATCTCGGAGCGGCGAAGGCCCCGGCCGAGCGTGGATTGTCCCTTGGTGATGCCATAGATGATGGTCGGGTCCGACTGCAGGCGCATGCCTTCGCGCAGGCGGTTGACGAAGACCGCCGCTACCTGCGGGCGCTCGGAGGCAAGGCCCGTCTCCTTCTCGACGATGGAAGCGAGAATCAGCAACTGCTCGGGAGTCTCGATCGGCAGATCGGGCTGACGCTCTTCCCACACGCCGGCCAAGGCCTCGGTCATGGCCACCTGCATCTTGTCGAGGACCGACTGGCGGGAATCGCCCGGCACATAGTCGTAGCTGCCGGGGAGAATTGAGCCCTCGGGCGGGAGGGACGAAACCTCCCCGCGCAGGTCACCGACTTCGTTGATGTGCTCGGCGACCTGCCAGGACGTCCAGCCTTCCGGGATGATGACCGCATAGCGGATGGGCGTACCGGTGGTGAGCTCCCTCAGGATATCGGCCATGCTGGCCCCGGCAGGGATGCGGAAATCGCCCTGCTTGATGGTCCCGGGCATGTTGGCGACCCGGCTGCCGAGCTGGAAGATGAGCTGATTTGAGATCAGCCCCTGCTCCTCGAGCCGAGGGCCGATGGACGACAGGCCGGACCCGGACTCCACACGGAACGTCGTCTCCTCGGTCAGAGGGCCGTCACCGTAGAACTGGGATGCGCCGTACAGCACGGCTCCCCCGGCAACCAGCAACCCGAGCACCAGCAGGGTCAGAAAGCCGTTGAGGACGTCGACAAAACCGTTGCTGGAGCGGCGGCGGCGCCGGGACTTGCGGTCATTCATCTTGCTGCATCACCCCGAAACCCGTTTGCGACTTGGACGCGCCGGGTCTTTTCATTGCTTTGAGTCAGCCTCATGGCCGCGGCATTGTTCGCAATGGCGCGGCCCAAAGACAAGGGGCACACCATGCGCCAGCACGGTGTGCCCCTCACATTTGGTGGAAAAGTCAGCCGACCTTGCGCACGACCAGGGTGGCATTGGTGCCACCGAAGCCGAAGCTGTTGGACAGGGCCACGTTGATCTCCCGTTTCACCGGGGCCTTGGGCGCCAGGTTGATCGGGGTCTCGACCGAGGGGTTATCCAGGTTGAGCGTAGGCGGCGCGATGCCGTCACGCATGGCCAGCAGGCAGAAAATGGCTTCCACCGAACCGGCCGCACCCAGCAGGTGGCCGACGGCCGACTTGGTGGAGCTCATGACCACCTTGGGCGCGGCATCCCCCAACACACGGGTGACGGCGCCCAGTTCGATCTCGTCGCCCAGCGGCGTCGAGGTGCCATGGGCGTTGATGTAGTCGATATCGGCGGCGGAAATCCCGGCGCGCTTGATGGCCGCGGACATGGCGCGGAAACCGCCGTCGCCGTCCGGCGACGGCGCGGTGATGTGATAGGCATCGCCGCTGAGGCCATAGCCGATCACCTCGCCATAGATCTTGGCGCCGCGCGCCTTGGCGCGCTCGTAGTCTTCCAGCACAACGATGCCGGCACCCTCACCCATGACGAAACCATCACGGTCCTTGTCATAGGGCCGCGACGCGGCGGTGGGATTGTCGTTGAAGCCGGTCGAAAGCGCACGCGCGGCCGAGAACCCGGCCAGCGACAGGCGGTTGACGCAGCTTTCCGTGCCGCCGGCAACCATGACGTCGGCATCGCCCAGGGCAATGAGGCGCGCAGCATCGCCGATGGCATGTGCGCCGGTCGAACAGGCCGTCACCACGGAGTGGTTGGGGCCCTTTAGGCCGAACCGAATCGACACCTGGCCAGAGGCCAGGTTGATCAGGCGTCCGGGGATGAAGAAGGGGCTGATGCGGCGGGGGCCCTTTTCGTGCAGCGTGACGGAGGCATCGTAAATGCCGCCGACGCCACCGATACCCGAGCCGATCAGGACGCCAGTGCGCTCCTGGTCTTCCTGGGTCTTGGGTTCGACCCCGGCATCCTGGATGGCCTGCGTCGCCGCGGCCATCGCATAGACGATGAACGGATCGACCTTGCGCTGTTCCTTGGCTTCCATCCACTCATCGGGATTGTACTTGCCCTCGGCGTAGTCGCCGAGCGGCAAGCGATGAGCGATCTGGCAAGCAATGTCATCGACCTGGAAATCGTCGATCTTCTTGGCACCACTCTTGCCGGCCAGGATATTGGCCCAAGTGGCTTCAACACCGCAGCCGAGGGGTGTGACCAGCCCCAGCCCGGTTACGACGACGCGGCGCAATTCCATATCGATGCCTATCCGACCAGCTTAGCTGGTGGCTTTGGTGAGGAACGAGACGGCATCACCGAAGGTCTGGATCGACTCGGCGGCGTCGT
>CAMLOA010000340.1 GCA_946481445.1 uncultured Devosia sp.
CCAAAGCGGCGAAACCCTGCTCGCGGCCGGCGACCGCGGATACCAGGAAGAAGACGAGGATCGGCGCCAGCACGGGCAGCAGTGACGGGACGATCATTTCCTTGATCGCCGCCTTGGTCACCATGTCGACGGTGCGGCCGTAATTGGGCCGGCTCGACCCGTCCATGATCCCCGGATTGGAGCGGAACTGCTCACGGACGTCGAGGACGACATCCCCGGCGGCGCGGCCGACGGCAGTCATGCCGAGCGCGCCGAACAGATAGGGCAGCAGGGCGCCGAGCAGCAGGCCCACGACGACGTAAGGATTGCTGAGCGAGAAATCGATGCCGCCGGCGCTGACCCCCAGTTCCGCCGCATAATGCTCGAGGTCCGTGGTGTAGGCACCGAACAGGACCAGCGCGGCGAGCGCGGCCGAGCCGATGGCATAGCCCTTGGTCACCGCCTTGGTGGTGTTGCCGACGGCATCCAGCGGGTCGGTAATGTCGCGGATCGCCTTGGGCAGGTGCGCCATCTCCGCAATGCCGCCCGCGTTGTCGGTGATCGGGCCGTAGGCGTCGAGCGCGACGATGATGCCGGCCATCGACAGCATCGCCGTCGCGGCGATGGCAATACCGTACAAGCCCGCAAGGTAGTGCGCGCCGAGGATGCCGAGGCAGATCACCAGCACCGGCGCGGCGGTTGCCTTCATCGAAATGCCGATGCCGGCGATGATGTTGGTGGCATGGCCGGTGGTGGACGAACCGGCGACATGGCGCACCGGGCCATATTCGGTCGCGGTGTAGTACTCGGTGATCACCACCATGGCCGCGGTCACGGCAAGGCCGATGAGCGTGGTGAGGTAGATGTCCATCGCGGAGTATTCGAGCCCGCTGTCCGCCATCATCCAGTTGGTGACCGGATAGAAGGCAATCGCCGACAAGACGCCGGAAACGATGAGGCCGCGGTAGAGCGCATTCATGATCTTGCCGCCCTCTCGCGCCTTGACGAAGAACGTACCCGCGATGGAAGCCACGATGGAAATGCCGCCCAGCACCAGCGGGTAGGTCAGTGCATTTTCCGAGCCCGGCATGAGCAGCGCCCCCAGCAGCATGGTGGCGATGATGGTGACGGCGTAAGTCTCGAACAGGTCGGCCGCCATGCCTGCGCAGTCGCCGACGTTGTCGCCCACGTTGTCCGCGATCACCGCCGGATTGCGCGGATCATCTTCGGGAATACCCGCCTCGACCTTGCCGACGAGGTCAGCGCCGACGTCCGCGCCCTTGGTGAAGATACCGCCGCCGAGACGGGCGAAGATGGAAATCAGCGAGCTGCCGAAGGCCAGCCCCACCAGCGGGCCGGTATTCACCGCCTCCCCTTCGGGGGTGATCATGGTCAGGAACACGTAGTAGCCCGCGACACCCAGCAGGCCCAGCCCCACCACCAGCATGCCGGTGATCGCCCCGCCGCGGAAAGCGACGTTGAGCGCGGCGTTGATCCCGCCGTGCGCGGCTTCCGCGGTACGAAGGTTGGAACGCACCGAGATGTTCATGCCGATGTAGCCGGCCGCCGCGGAAAGCACCGCACCGACCGCGAAGCCGATCGCCGTGAGGCTGCCGAGCGCCACCCAGATGATGGCGAACAGCAGCAGCCCGACCAGGCCGATGGTGCCGTATTGCCGGTTAAGGTAGGCGGATGCGCCCTCCTGGATGGCGGAAGCGATTTCCACCATGCGCGCATTCCCCGCAGGTCGCGCCAGTACCCACATGATCGTCACGCCGCCGTAGATGATTGCGAGTACAGCACATGCCAAAGCAAACACGATACTTTCCGACATCAAACATCTCCTCCTTCGATGACAAGGCCGATTGCATGGGTCAGCCCGAACCCTTCTTCTAGATCACGCCCACTACCTTTCTGACAGACAAAAAAACGCCGTCTGATGACGGCGGGACTGCACTTACACCTGGAACTCCGGGAGACGCCGTTGGACGCCGACGTTTTTCAGCGTCACGTACAGCGGCAGCCCATCCGCATATTTCGGGTAATCCTCGCCCGCGATCAACGGGCGCAGGTAACGCTTGCACTGCTCGGTAATGCCGAACCCGTCCTTGCTGATGAAATCGAGCGGCATGAACTTCTCGACGTTGGCCACATCCTTGAGCTCCGCATGGCCGATCTTGTATTGATAGGGATCGTTGGAGGTGCGGATAATCGCCGGCATGACGGAGTTCTTGCCCTTGAGGGCCAGATCGACCGCGGCCCGGCCCAGTTCGTAGGCCTGCTTCACGTCGGTCCGGGAGGCAATGTGGCGCGCCGCACGTTGCAAATAATCTGCCACAGCCCAGTGATAGCGATGACCGAGGGCATCCTTGATCATTTTCGCGACCACGGGCGCGGCCCCACCCAACTGCGCATGACCGAAGACATCCTTGATGCCCTGGTCGGCGATGAACTTGCCGTCCGGATAATGACAACCTTCGGAGACGACCACCGTGCAGTGGCCGTGCTTCTTCACCTTCCTGTCCACTTCGGCCAGGAATTTTTCCGGGTCGAACTCGATCTCGGGGAACAGGATGACCACCGGAAAACCGTAATCCTCCACTAGCCCCCCTGCCGCCGCGATCCAGCCAGCATGGCGCCCCATGACCTCGATCACGAAGATCTTGGTAGAAGTCTTGCACATGGAGCGCACGTCGAAACTCGCTTCCAGCGTGGACACCGCGATGTACTTGGCGACCGAGCCGAAGCCGGGGCAGTTGTCGGTCACGGGCAAATCGTTGTCCACGGTCTTGGGCACGTGGATGGCCTGGATCGGATAGCCCATGCTTTCGGAGAGCTGGGAGACCTTGTAGCAGGTGTCTGCGGAATCGCCACCCCCGTTGTAGAAGAAATAGCCGATTTCGTGCGCCCGGAACACCTCGATCAGCCGTTCGTACTCCCGGCGGTTGGTGTCGAGGCTCTTGAGCTTGTAGCGGCAGGAACCGAACGCCCCCGAGGGCGTATGACGCAGCGCAGCGATGGCCTCGTCGGTTTCCTGGCTGGTATCGATGAGGTCTTCGGTCAGTGCACCGATGATGCCGTTACGGCCGGCATAGACCTTGCCGATCCTGTCCGGGTGCTTGCGCGCGGTCTCGATGACGCCGCAGGCGGATGCGTTGATGACGGCCGTCACGCCGCCGGATTGCGCGTAGAACGCGTTCTTGATCTTCTTCGACATTGAAAAAACGTGCTCCTCCATGATCGTCCGTCCCGGAAGACGGACGTCGGTAGCGGGGAACCCCGCGCGATGTGCCAGCTTAACGCAAAAAACCCGGATTCGGAATGCAAGCGCCCAAACAAAAACGCCCGGCACAGACCGGGCGCTTGTCGAGCTGCGATTGCCTAGAACGCAGGCTTGTCCTCGGCGTTGTTGTAGCGGTCGACGCCATTCAGGATTTCCTGGCGGGCATCTTCGATGCCTGCCCAGCCGTCCACCTTGACCCACTTGCCCTTGTCGAGATCCTTGTAGTGCTCGAAGAAGTGGCAAATCATGG
>CAMLOA010000341.1 GCA_946481445.1 uncultured Devosia sp.
TGATCACGTCGAGCTGCCGGAGCTGGCCATCCTCGGTGAAGATGTAAGCGAATTTGGGCCGGACGGGATCGGTGACGAAGTGGACGCGGCGGGTAGGCAGGTCGATCGGCCGATAGGGATTTGCCTCGGCCGGATCGATAATAACGACTTTGTCGGCGCCATAATTGCCGAGGAAGTATTGCAGCCCCTGCCCGCCGATCAGCGTCGTGGACTTGCCCTCGGGCAGGCCGTCATAGCTGATCTTCTCGACCTTGGGCGCGCCTGAACCGGAAACCAGCAACAGGCCGTCGCTGCAGCCGACGAGCAGCATGTCGCCCGATGCGGCCTCGCCATGCAGGTCCGGGCAGGGATGGGTCTCGCCCACGAGAGTGCCATTGGCATCGAGGACATTGAGGCCGAGACGGGGCTTCTTTTCATCGTCGGCATTGGCGACCGAGACCAGGGTGTAGTCACCCCATGGGACGGCGAGGCCGTGATGTGGCGTGCCGCTGTCGAGGCCGGTCGTGGCGAGATCGCCATCGTGGGCCCAGTCGTGGGGATCGAAGAGGCTCACGAGACCCGAGCCATCGAAGAACATGGCGACCTTGCCGTGGTGCTCGACGAAGTGAGCGGGCTTTTCTCCGCTGAGGGTTGCGTCGACCAGGGCCGGCTCGCTGATCTCGATATCGCCGTGGTCGCCGTGATCATCCACGCTGATGCCCGAGTCGATGGCCGAGACTGTGTTGCCAGCGCCCTGCACGGCAAAGACGGCACCATCCGTGGTGTAGAGGCTGGCGGGACTGGCGAGGGGGAAGGTGGCGAGGGACGTGCCGGTGGCGAGGTCTATGGCCGTCACTTGGGGGGCGGTGTGGTCGCCCACGAAGAGGCGCCATACCGATGTCTCCTCGGCGAGCGCGGGAGCGCTGAGGACTGTGCAGGCAAGCAAGGCGAGCGGAAGGCGGAAAGTCATGTGTCTGTCTCCGATACGTTATTACGTTACTCATTCTGTGCGCGTGGAGGCGCGCGGCCCTCTGGCGCGAGGTCAGGTGCGGCCCTGACTGGGCGAGCCATGGCCGGCCGCAGGCGTGATCGCCCGCGGACGGCCGATCAGCGAATTTCTAGTGGGACGTCCCTGGAGGGTGGCTCAGTTCAGGCAGGCCTTGAGGCCTGCGGCCAGGCCGCGCAGCAATTCCGGATAGAGGTCAGGACCTTCGGTGAGCGCGGCACCTTCGGGATCGAGTGTGCCCGCCTTGGCGCCACTGCCCTCGATGATCGTGTTGATGACGTCCGGCTCGAAATTGGGTTCGGCGAAGACGCAGGTAGCGCCAAGTTCACTGACCTTGGCCCGAAGCGCGTCGACGCGGGCGGCGCCAGGCATGGCATCGGGAGACACGGTGATCGAGCCAGCAATGGTCAGCCCGAAGCGGGTCTCGAAATACTGGTAGGCGTCGTGGAAGACGACGAAGGGCTTGCCGGCGACTGGGGCGAGGGTCTGGCGTATCTCCTCGCTCAGCTGGTCGAGGCGGACGAGTTCGGCCTCGGCACTGGCTGCATAGGCTGCCGCGTTTTCCGGATCGGCCTCGGCCAGCACGGCGGCGATCTCGGTTACCATCAGCTTCGCATTGACCGGGTCGAGCCAGAAATGCATGTCCCCCTCCCCGTGCTCATGGTCGTGGTCGGCGTCATCGTGGTCGCCCTCATCATGCGCTCCCTCTTCGTGCTCGTGCGGCTCGAAGGCGCCACCTTCGCGAACGGGAAGCAGCGTAATGCCGGGCGCTTCGGCCAGTTCGACGATGCGGGCGTCGGTCGCCAGCGTTTCGAGGGCGTCGGCCAGGAACAGTTCCATGCCATGCCCGGTCCAGAAGACGATATCGGCGCTTTCCAGCGCCCCGGCGTCGGAGGGGCGGAGAGAGTATGTGTGCGGGGAGTTCGCCCCCTTCACCAGCAAAGTGGGGCTGCCCTGGTCGCCCATGACCGCCGAAACGAGGGAATGGATGGGCTTGGTCGACGCGACGACGGCAGGCGCGGCCCAGGCGGTGCTGCCGAGCAGCAGCGTCGACAGGGAGGCGATTGTGAGTGAACGTCTGGACATCGTCTGGGCCCCTCGGAACATGGGAGATTGTGAGCACGGTGTAATGTTATTACGCTTGCGGCGGTGTTATGCTATAACGTATTGCATTTGGTCAAGCGCCCTTCGTCCGATTTCGAAGCCGCGCATGAGAGGATCGACGGCATGAATGCCATTACGCCCAGGGAAACGTTGATCACCCTGGAAAATGCGGGGGTCCGCCGGGGCGGGCGCGTGCTGGTGCAGGGTGTCGATTTGACCATTGCCCGGGGTGAGATCGTGACGCTGATCGGCCCCAATGGCTCGGGCAAGTCGACGACGGCCAAGCTGGCGACAGGCGTGCTGAAGCCGACCATGGGCAGCGTGACCCGCAAGCCGGGATTGCGCATCGGCTATGTGCCGCAGAAGCTCACGATCGACTGGACACTGCCGCTGACGGTGGACCGGCTGATGACGCTGACCGGCGGGCATGCGTCCGGCGACATCGAGGCGGCGCTGGAAGCGGTCGGCGCGGGACGGCTGCGCAGGGCTGCGGTGCAGGAATTGTCCGGCGGCGAGTTCCAGCGTGTCCTTTTCGCCCGCGCCATGATCCGCAAGCCGGACCTGCTGGTGCTGGACGAGCCGGTGCAGGGCGTCGACTTCTCCGGAGAGGTGGCGCTCTACGAGCTGGTGCGCCGCATCCGCGACACCACGCAGGCCGGCATCCTGATGATCAGCCACGACCTGCATGTGGTGATGGCCGAAACCGATACCGTCATCTGCCTCAATGGCCATGTCTGCTGCCGCGGCACACCTTCGGCGGTCAAGCGCAGCCCGGAATATCTGCGCCTGTTCGGAGAACGCGCCGCCCATACGCTGGCCATCTACGAGCATCACCACGACCACGAACACCATGACGATGGCTGCGTGGTCGCCGACGGGGAGGTTCATGCACACGAGCATGGACACGACCACGAACATTCCCATGCAGGGCATCATCATGTTCGGTGACTATTTTTCGCGCGCAATCATTGCAGGGATAGGCCTGGCGCTGGTGACAGGGCCGCTGGGCTGCTTCGTGGTGTGGCGCCGCATGGCCTATTTCGGCGACACCATGGCCCATTCGGCTCTGCTGGGCGTGGCGCTGTCACTGCTTCTCTCGCTCAACATGACGCTGGGCGTCTTCGCGGTGGCAGTCCTGGTGGCGGGTGCGCTCATCGTGCTGCAGCGGCAGGCCACGCTGTCGACCGACGCCCTGCTGGGCATCCTCAGCCATTCGGCGCTGGCCGTGGGTCTGGTGCTCGTCGGGTTCCTCACCAGCGTGCGCATCGATCTGATGGGGTTCCTGTTCGGCGACATCCTGGCCGTCTCGGTCCAGGACATCGCCATCATCTATGGCGGCGGCATCGCCATTCTGGGCATCCTGTTCTTGGCGTGGCGGCCGCTGCTGGCGGCAACGGTGAGCCCGGACCTGGCCGAAG
>CAMLOA010000342.1 GCA_946481445.1 uncultured Devosia sp.
CCGCCACCTCGTCGAGCAGCACCACCTTGGCATCCACCATCATGGTGCGGCCCAGTTCGAGCAGCTTCTTCTGGCCGCCCGAAAGATTGCCGGCCAGCTCGTTGCGCACATGGCCCAGCTTGAGGAACTCGATGACATCGAGCGCCTTCTTGCGCACGTCGAGCTCGCGCGACTGCACCAGGCCGGGGCGGAACCAGGAATTGCTCAGATGCTCGCCCGGCTGGTCGCCCGGCACCATCATCAGGTTTTCCAGCGCCGTCATGTTGGAGAATTCGTGCGCGATCTGGAACGTGCGCAGCATCCCGGTCCGGAAGAGCTGATGCGGCTTCATGCCGGTGACGTCGACGCCGTCGAAGATGATGGCGCCACTGTCGGGCACGATATTGCCGGCCACGATGTTGAACAGCGTCGACTTGCCGGCCCCGTTGGGCCCGATCAGCCCCGTGACCGAACCGCGCCGCACCGAGAGCGAACAATTGTTGACAGCCCGGAGACCGCCAAAGCTTTTGCTGACGTTGCGAACGTCAATGACCAAGTCGGAGGACACCAAACCCGTCCAATTTCCTGAATGCCGAGCCCGGTTCAATCCGGGCAATTTTGCGGCATCTGCTCACAACACGGACAGGTGGTCAACTTTTCCGGCTGGTCAAAGGTAGGCGAGAACCGCGTCAGCTGTGGATTTATTGTTGGCGCAGGGCACATCGTAAAGCGTCGCCAGCCGGGTGAGCGCCTTGACGTCGACATCATGCGGCTGCGCCGAGAGCGGATCGATGAAAAAGATCAGCACGTCCAGCTTGCCCTCGGCGATCATGGCGCCCAGCTGCTGGTCCCCGCCCAGCGGACCGCTCTTGAGCAGCGTGACCGGCAGCCCGGTCGCGGCCATGACGCGTCCCCCCGTCGTGCCGGTACCCCACAATTGGTGTTCGGACAGCTTGTGCTTGTGGTGGGCGGCCCACTGGCACATCTCGTCCTTCTTGTCGTCATGCGCCACGAGGCCGATCCGCGCCATGCCAATACCCTCCGGGTTCGCCGTTGGCTTTCAAGCATGGTTCAGGCAAAAAGGGCAATGGCCCCGGCGATCGGAATGGCGATCCGGTCCACCGGCACGTCGTTACCCGGACGGAGCCTCAGATCGCACCCGCGCTCGAGCTCTTCTCCCAGCAGCAGTCCGGCAGCCTCAGAACTCGTTCCAGTCGGGCGCCACGGCGGCATTGCCCACATTGTGGGCCCGGCGGGCCGCATTGGCCCCGGGCCCGGCCGCCGGCCGAGCCGCGACCCTGCGCGGGGACGGCGCCGCTGCCCCCGTGTCGACGCGGAACACATCCACGATCCGGTCCAGTTCGCCGGCCTGTCCTTCGGTCTGTTCGATGGCCGCATTGGTCTGTTCCACCAGGGCAGCATTGTGCTGGGTCATCTCGTCCATCTGGCGGATGGCAACGGCCACCTCTTCGAGCGCCGCCGACTGGGTCTTGTTGGCCTGGGCGATCGTGTCGATCAGCGCGGCGCTTTCCTCGGCCCCGGTGACGATATCGAGCAGGGTTTCGGCGGCCTGGCTCACCAGGCGCGAGCCGGACTGGACTTCACGGGCGCTGGCCTCGATCAGGGCCTTGATTTCGTTGGAGGCCTGCGCCGCCGACTGCGCCAGGCGCCGCACTTCCACCGCCACCACCGCAAAGCCCTTGCCCGCATCCCCGGCACGCGCCGCTTCCACCGAGGCATTGAGGGCCAGAAGGTTGGTCTGGAAGGCAATGTCGTCGATCAGCCCGATGATGTTGGAGATCTTGGACGAGCTCGCTTCGATGGCCGACATGGCCTCGTTGGCCTGCTGCATCACCGACCCACCCTGCGCGGCGCTGGCCGACACGGCCTGGGCCTTCTCGGTGGCATTGGCGGCGCGGCGGGCGTTCTCCACGACGTCGGTCGACAATTGTTCGATCGACGCCGACGTCTCTTCGATCGTGGCGGCCTGCCGCGTGGTGCGGTCGGCCAGGTCATTGGCACCCGACAGGATTTCCCCGGTGGCCGTCTTGAGCGAGCGCGAGGTCTGCTGCAACTGGCTGACAATGCCGGTGAGCTTGTCGGCCACCGCGTTGGTATCGTCCTTGATCTGGGCGAATTCCGGCTCGAAATCGGCCGTGATGCGGGAGGTGAGGTCACCCTGGGCCATGCCCTTGAGGACCTCGCCCGCAAGCCGGACGGCCCGGTTGATACCAGCCTTGGCCGCATCGTCGGCTGCCCGAGCCTCGGCGGTGATCTTGTCGAAATAGGCCGTCACGCCGATATCGATGTCGAGCAGCATGGATTTGAGCACGCTGGCCAGCGCCTCGGCCATGTCGTCGGCCTTTTCCAGAATGGCATCCGGGGACGGCGGCACCTTGCGGCCGAACCGACCGGGCTTGCTTTCGAGCGCCTCGGCCATGACATCGTGGACGAGACCGCGCACCAGCGTCTCGATGATGACGCCATAGCCTCCAATGTGCCAGCGCGGCTCAAGCCCGAGCTGGGCGTGGCGCAGGCCCACCTTCGAGCTGGCCTCGAAATAGGCATCGTCGAACCGGCCCGCCGCGATGGCCTTCCAGTGGCCGACCTGCTTGGACTGGGCCCGGTCCATCTGCGCCTTGCCGTCGAAGTAGCGCGCCACCGCCGGAACCGTGGCGACCTTGGCATAGAACTTGTCGAGGGCCTTGGGCAGGTGCGTGTCGATATGGGACTGGACGCTGGCGAGCTGCTCGCGTGCCGCATCGTCAAGGCCAATGAAGTCGAGGCGTGTCTGCAATGCGGCTTGGGTCTGCATGTGAAGGATCCACGGGGAAGTGTTGCGAGACTTGACACCGGCAAGACTCCCAAATCTTGACCTGAATCAACTCGTCCCCAGTGTGGCAAAACATGGTTAACGCGCCTTAAAGTCCGGCACCCGGCGGCCGGTCGTGCCGCCGGTTCAGAACTCGTTCCAGTCGGCGGCGACCGCCAGGTTCCCGGCGACCCGGGGGACGGACGCGACCTTGCGTGCGCTGGCCGCTTCGGACGGCAGCGCGGCGTCCTGGTGGATGCGGAAGACATCGACGATGCGGTCGAGTTCGCCTGCCTGGCCCTCGGTCTGCTCGATGGCCGCATTGGTCTGTTCCACCAGGGCGGCATTGTGCTGGGTCATTTCATCGAGCTGGCGGACGGCCACCGACACCTCGTCGAGGGCGCCGGACTGTTCCTGGTTGGCCTGGGCGATCGAATCGATCAGGGCCGAGCTTTCCCGCGCGCCGTCCAGGATGGCGAGCAGCCGTTCTGCGGCCTGCCCCACCAGCCGCGACCCCGTCTTGACCTCGCCGGCGCTGGCCTCGATCAGCGCCTTGACCTCGCTCGATGCCTGCGCCGCCGACTGGGCGAGACGCCGCACTTCCACCGCCACGACCGCAAAGCCCTTGCCCGCATCGCCCGCCCGCGCCGCTTCCACCGAAGCGTTGAGCGCCAGCAGGTTGGTCTGGAAGGCGATGTCGTCGATCATGCCGAT
>CAMLOA010000343.1 GCA_946481445.1 uncultured Devosia sp.
GAGCGCCCACCCTCACGCCGCCTTGCGCTCGAGCATCGGTCGCGCCACCGCCGCTACAGCATCCTCGAAGGGCGTGGCAAAGCCCGGCCCCAGCAGCGCCTCGAGCCGCGGATCGACCAGTTGCATCGGGTTGTTCCACAGGTAGCGCATCTTGTTGACTTCGCGCATCACGCCATTGGCCAGCCCCATGGCCTGGATGAAGATCCAGGGAAAGGCCGAGACCTTCATCGGCCGGTCGGCGGCGGCGGCGATGGCATCCATCAGCGCGCGGTTGGTGGCGAAGTGGCCGGCAAAATGGAAATTCTCGAAGGGGCCCAGCGCACCACGCTTGTCCGCCAGCACCGTGAAGGCCCGCGCCAGGTCCGGCAGATAGGCCCAGGCATGGGCGAGGTCGAGGTCGGCCATGTGATAGAGCCTGCCCTTGCGCGCATCCATCATCATGGTGAGGTCGAACCAGGTCCCCGTGTCGCCCGGCCCGTAGAAGTCCCCGACCCGCAGGATGATGGCCTGGAAGCGCCCGGCGCGGGCGGCCTTTTCCAGCAACTGCTCCATGCGCACCCGGATGGCGCCGCGCGGCGTCTGCGGGTTCTGGGGCAGGTCCGGGGTCAGGCGCCGGTCGGTGGCGGCATAGTTGTAGACATTGCCGGGAAACAGCAGGGTCTGGTCCGGCCGCGCCATGGCGGCGATGACCGTGGCCATCTGCGCTTCGGCGCGGCCCTTGTCCCACTGGTCGTAGGGCAGGTTGAGCCCGTTGAAGACGATGTCGGCCCCGGCAATGGCGGTTCTGAGGTCGTCGAGGCTGTCGGCGTCCCCGGCCATGAAGCCGATGCCCGGGAGCGGGCGGCGATTGCTGCGGCCAAAGCCGGTGACGGTGTAGCCCGCATCGCGGAAGGCCCGCGCCGCGTGGTGGCCGACATGGCCGTTAATGCCCAGTATGGTGACGTTGCCCTTGCTCATGAATGCCTCCGTTCGGTGATGGACCAAAAATGGGGCATTCATTATCGTGGCGATATCCACCAATTGCGTCGGGCTGGGCTACAAGAATGAATAGGGAACCGGACTGGGCCCTGTGGCGGAGTTTCGCGGCCGTGGTCGCCAATGGCTCGCTGTCCGCCGCGGCGCGGGAGCTGGGGCTGAGCCAGCCGACCGTGGGCCGGCATATCGAAACGCTGGAGGCCGATCTGGGCCTGACCCTGTTCGAGCGCACGCTCAGCGGGCTGCGCCCCAACTCGGCGGCGCTGCGGCTCTACGAGCCCGTCACGCAGGCGCAGGGTGCGCTGGCGGAGGCGGCGATCCTGGCCGAAGGGGCGCAGGCCGAATATGGCGGCACGGTGCGCATCACCGCCAGCGCCATCATTTCGACCTATGTCCTGCCCGGGCTGCTGGTGCCCATCCGCGAGCGCTATCCGTCCATCGCGCTCGAGCTGGTGCCCTCCGATTCGGCGGAAAACCTGCTGATGCGCGAGGCCGACATCGCCATCCGCATGTTCCGCCCCACCCAGCTCGAGCTGGTCACCCGCCACCTGGGCGACATCGCCATCGTCCCTGCGGCGCATCGCCGCTATCTGGAGCGGCGCGGCACGCCGGCCACCACGCAGGACCTGCGCGAGCACGACCTGCTGGGCTTTGACCGGTCCGACGCCATCATCGCCCATTCGCGCCGCATCGGCCTGCCGCTCAAGCGCGAGGATTTCCTGATCCGCACCGATGACCAGCCGGTGCTGTGGGAGCTGATGCGGGCGGGGCTGGGCATCGGCTTTGCCCAGTCCAACCTCATCCGCCAGACGCCGGGCATGGTGGCGCTGCCGCTCGAGCTGGACATTCCTGCGCTGCCGGTCTGGCTCACCACGCACAGGGAATTGTTCACCTCCCACCGGATTCGTGCCATCTATGATGCACTTGCCGAGGGCCTCCACGCGTACATCAGGGGTTAGCCTCGTTCCGGTTCTTCAGGTCCTTTCATGCAAACCCTGCTCAATATCGCCATTGCCCTGGTCCTGCTCTTCGTCGTGGTCGTGCTCGGCATGGGCTTGTGGAACATGCTCAAGGGCGGGCCGGGCAATACCAGCCAGCGCCTGATGCGCCTGCGCGTCATCGGCCAGGGCGTGGCCCTGCTGCTGCTGATGGCGGCTTTGTTCTTCTTCGGCGGCGGACGCGGGGGCTAGGTCCGGCATGGTCAAGCTCAACCGCATCTATACCAGGACCGGCGACGACGGCACGACAGGCCTGGTGCGCGGTCCGCGCCGGCCCAAATACGACCTGCGCGTGGAAGCCTATGGTACGGTGGACGAGGCCAATGCCGCCATCGGCATGGCGCGGCTGCATACGGCCAGCATGCCCAAGGTCGACATGCTGCTCAGCCGCATCCAGAACGATCTCTTCGATGTCGGGTCCGATCTGGCCACGCCCGGGGCCGACGATCCGGCGGCGCAGTATCCCAGCCTGCGGGTGCGCCCGGTCCAGACCGAGACGCTCGAAAAGCAGATCGACCACTACAATGCCGATCTGGCGCCGCTCAACAGCTTCGTGCTGCCGGGGGGCACGCCGCTCGCCGCGGCCCTGCATGTGGCGCGCACGGTGACGCGCCGCGCCGAGCGCATCACGGTGGAACTGGCCGCTGCCGAGCCCGATACCAATCCGGAGGCGGTGAAATATCTCAACCGCCTCTCCGACCTGCTCTTCGTGCTGTCCCGCGTCGCCAATGCCAATGGTGCGCGCGACGTGCTGTGGGTGCCCGGCGGCAATGGCGACATGAAGAAATCGGGCTGAAGGATCAGGGGAAGCGATGTTCCTGCCGCTGCATGACACCAACCCCATCCGCCATGTCGACTTCCCCTATGTCAATTACACGCTGATCGGGCTGACCATAGCCTGCTTCCTGCTGCAGGCGGTGCTGCCGCCGGCCCAGTTCGACCAGGCCACCGTCAATTTCGGCATGATCCCCATCGTGGTGCGAGACCTGTATCCGCAGCCACTGCCCTGGCTGCCGGATTGGGCGACGCTTGTGACCTATGCGTTCCTGCATGCCGACTGGCTGCATCTGCTCACCAACATGCTGTTCCTGTGGGTGTTCGGCGACAATATCGAGGACGGGCTGGGCCATATCAAATACGGCCTTTTCTACCTGGCCTGCGCCGCCTGCGCGGCGCTGACCCACCTGGCTTTCAACTTTTCCGGCAATGGCCCGCTGATCGGTGCCTCGGGCGCCGTGGCCGGCGTCATGGGTGCCTATATCCTGCTCTATCCGCATGCGCGCGTCTTCGTGCTGGCGCGCATCGTCATCCCCATTCCGCTGCCGGTCCCTGCCTTCTGGATGCTGGGCTTCTGGGTGCTGACGCAGGTGTTCTACGTGATCATCGGCTCGGACGAGCCTGTGGCCTGGTGGGCGCATCTGGGCGGGTTCGTTGCCGGAATGGTGCTGGCGGCCGGGTTCAAGCGGCACGAGGTGGCGCTGCTGGGCGGGCGCTAGCCGCCGGCAGGGCGGCCGATGCCGGCAG
>CAMLOA010000344.1 GCA_946481445.1 uncultured Devosia sp.
GGGCTGATCTTCCTCCTGCAGTTCGAGGCCGCACCCGCCTTGGGCGTGTCCCTGCTTCTGGTCGGCTTCGTCTACCTGCCGGCGCGCGATTGGATCTGGCGCCGCCTGACCGCGCGCCGCCGCATCGAGCAGGACGAGCTCTTCTCCGCCGCGCTCGAAATCGCCTTTGCGCCCTCCCCCCAGGCCGGCGCCCGCGAGTGGCGCGCCCTGCTGCAGCGGCTGTTCGATCCCCTCGAAATCGAGGAAATCCCGCCCCCGCAGGCGGCACCGGCCGTCAGCAGCGACGGCTTGACGCTCGAGTTGCCTGCCGTGGGTGGATCCGCGCCCCTGCGCGTCTCCTATCCCTTTGGCGGTCGCGGCCTGTTTTCGCCGGCCCATCTCAAGCTGGCCGCAAACCTTGTCACCCTCACCGAGCGTGCCGAGGAAAGCCGCCAGGCCTATATGCGCGGTGTCGGCGAGGAACGCCGCCGCATGGCGCGCGACCTGCACGACGATGTGGGCGCGCGCCTCTTGACCGGCCTGCACACGGCCGACGAGCAGACGCGTCCGACCCTCCAGGCCGCGCTCAGCGATATTCGCGCCATCGTCAGCGGCCTGGCCGGCGAGGAAGCGGGGCTCGATCGCGTGCTCGCCGACACCCGCCACGAGGCCGCTCGCCGCCTTGAGGCCGCCGAGATCGCGCTCGATTGGCCCCTGCTCGAGTCGGAAGCCGAAGCCACGACCCTGCTCGACTACCGCCTGCACAAGGCGCTCGCCTCTTCTATCCGCGAGATCGTCTCCAACGTCATCCGGCATTCCGGCGCCCACAATCTCGTGGTGTCCCAGGCCATCGCGTCCGGTGAGTTGACGCTGCAATTTGCCGATGATGGACGCGGCCTGTCGCCCGAGGCCCTGGCCGGGGAAACCGGCGGCTATGGCCTGCGCAGCCTGCGCACCCGGATCGTCGATGTCGGCGGCCGGCTGGTCCTGGACACACCACCGGCCGGGTCCGGGACCCTGGTCAGCCTCACCGTGCCGCTGCGGCTCGTGCCCCGCACCCCGGAACCGGGGGTGTTAAGTTCAAGCGATCCCGCTACCTCGATGGCATGACCGCGCCAACCGACACCGCTGCCCGCCTTTGCCTGCTGGTCGAAGACCAGCCGCGCACGCGCGACTGGATGCTGGGCGTGCTGTCCGCCGCCTTTCCTGATCTCAAGATCGAAACGGCCGGCACGCTCAAGGCGGCGCATTCCTGGCTCGATGCCCATGCCGGCGGCCTGTGGCTGGCCATCATCGATATCGGCCTGCCCGACGGTTCGGGCGTCGATCTCGTCCGGCGGCTCCAGGCCGATCACCCCGCCGTGCTTCCCGTGGTCGCCACCATCTATGACGATGATGCGCACCTGTTCGAGGCCATTGTCGCCGGTGCGCGCGGCTACGTGCTCAAGGATGAGGAAGCGGGCCTTCTGGTCAATTACCTGCGGCGGATCGAACGCGGTGAACCGCCGCTCTCGCCCTCGATAGCCCATCGCATGCTCAATCACTTTCGTGCCCCGGCGGTGGCGAAAGATGACGATGCCGGTCTCAGCCCGCGCGAAACCGAAGTGCTCACCTTGCTCGCCCGCGGGCTCACGGTTTCCGAGGCTGCCCGCCGCCTCGGTCTGCAGCCGCAAACCGTGGCCTCCTATGTCAAGGTCATCTACCAGAAGCTGTGCGTCACCAGCCGCGCCGAGGCCACGCGCGAAGCCATCCGGCGAGGACTGGCTTAGCACGGGTGCAGGGTTCGGGCGGCCCCGGGCGTCACGGCTACCCCGCGAACCGGGGCTGACCTGGCCCCCCGCTTCCCGTATCCCCCGGCCACGGAGGAACAAATGAAGCTTCGCACCGCCCTGCCTATCCTCGTGGCACTTGCCATCGCCATCATGATCTTCACCCCGCGCGACATCCGCGCGGCTGAACTGGCGGGGCTGCACGCCACCTGCCTCGACAGCCCTCTCCAGGGCTGCTCCGTTCTCGATTCGGGATACCTCAAGCTGGCCGACGGCCGTCGGATTGCGTTCCAGACGCAGGACGGCTTCACCCCCGATGAGGGCGTGCTTGAAGGCATCGTGCTCTACGAAGAGGCCGGGGACGGTGGCTGGAGCCCGCTGCTCAGCGCCTTTGACGGCTTTGGCTTCGCCGTGCGCCTCATCCAGCATGATCAGACCATGCTCCACATCTCGGGTTATACCGGTGGCTCGGGCGCCTACAACCGGGACCGCCTCCTGGTCTGGGGCGATCTGGGTTACGCCGTCTATCGCGAAGGCTGGATCGCCATCGATCTCGATACCTGGCTGGCCACGGCCGGCGACGCGCTCCCGGACGGGCTCGAGATCTGGAAGGGCGTCGACTACGATTTCGACGACTGGTTCTATGGCGAACTCAATGCCCGCACGCCGCTCTGGGCACCAGGGGACGGCAATTGCTGCCCCAGCGGCGGCTGGGCCACCATCCATTTCGCCATCGACAACGACGCGCTCGTGGTCAGCAGCGTCGACTACATCCCACCCGGAAAGGCAAAATAGAGTTGGAGTCCGTCGAGATCCTGCTCCGCCTCCTCCGCATCTTCTAACTGCTGGCCAGCCTTGCCGACCTAAAGCCCGAGGAACCGCGCCGTATCGGGGTCGACCGGCACACCCTCGACACGCCGCCGGGCGCGCTCGGCCCATTCGCGGTCGCCGGGCGCCATCACCCGCGCGCCGCCCTCGCGCACAGGGCTCCCCCGCAGACGGGCCAGGTACTGCGCGATCATGATCCCGAACGCCGCACGTCCGACGAACGTGTCGGGGTCGATGACCAGCACGAAATGTCCCATGTTCCGCGGCGTCGAAACGTCGCCGCTGCCATACATGGGTATGAAATCGGTATCGAGAGTCGTGCCCGTCAGCAGCGCCGAAAACAGGGTTGCCACCCCAGCCAGCCCCGCGCCCTTGTAGCCGAAATCGGTTCCGCCCAGGGGCAGCAGCATTTCGGCGTCATGCGGATCTGTCGTATCCTGTCCCTGCTGGTCGGCCGCCACCCCTTCGGGCAGTTCCAGGTTGAGTGATCGGTAGAGCAGCACCCTGTTCATCGGAATCGACGACGTCGCCATATCCAGCAGCCAGGGGTCCTGCCCCGGCACCGGCGCGGCGAAGGCGAGCGGGTTCGTGCCATGGAACCGCGCCGCGCCGTCATGCAGGGCCACCATGGAATCGGTATTGGTCGTGGCGAAGGTGACGAAGCCCTGTTCGGCCCCGGCCAGGGCATAGGCCCCCGCCGCGCCCAGATGGGAGGAATGGGCAATGCCCACCGCGCCCACCCCGGCCTCGCGCGCCAGGCCTATCCCCACCTCGACCGCGCGATATGCCGCATAATGCCCCAGCCCGTCATCCCCATGCACCATGGCCGAGCCGGCGGCACGGATCTCCACGCCAAGCTGGGGATCCCTGTTGAGCCGGCCGCCTTCGAGCATGCGGCAATAGTGTTCGGTCAGCC
>CAMLOA010000345.1 GCA_946481445.1 uncultured Devosia sp.
GGCACATAGAGCACACGGCCGGAAATCGGCGAGATCGGCAGGAAGGGCGAATAGGTCGCCTGCCGCTCGGCCCCGAGGGTCGGCAGCATCACATCCATGATGTCCTGATAGCGTTCGGCGGCGCGCAACAGTACCGCGTCGAACTGGCCAGTCTTGTAGTAGTCGGTGGCGCTGGCGAATTCGTAGTCGAAGCCGAAGGTGTCGAGGAAACGGCGGAGCATGGCGTTGTTGTGCTCGCCAAAGCTCGCATATTCGTTGGTCCACGGGTCCGGTACAGCGGTCAGCGGCTTTTGCAGATGCGGCTCCATCGCCTCCTTGGAGGGGACGGTGTCCGGGATCTTGCGCATGCCGTCCATGTCGTCCGAGAAGCAAAGCAGCCGCGTCGGAATCTGGTCGCGCGTCAGCAGACGGAAGGCCGTGCGCACCATGGTGGTGCGGGCCACTTCGCCGAAGGTGCCGATATGGGGCAGGCCCGAAGGGCCATAGCCGGTCTCGAACAGGGCTTCGCCCTTGCCCGATTTTTCCAGCCGCTTGACCAGCTTGCGGGCCTCCTCGAAGGGCCAGGCACGGGCGGTCTGTGCGGGCTCGAAGAAGGCGGGGTCAAGTTCGGGCAAAGCGGCGGGCGACACGGGCGGCAGCCTTTCGGGAATGACAGGAAAAGACAGAGCCCGGTCAATGCACCGGAACCGCCCGGACGTCAATGTCGCAGGTGGTTGCGCGGGCCGCCGCGAGCGCCTAGTTCTTGATCCTGTCCGATAACGGGAACCGTACCATGACCACCGCCCAAGACGCTCTCATCCACCTCATGATCGTGGCCGCTTCGTCCGATAGTGCCATGACCGAAAAGGAACTGAAGCGGATTACGGCGCTGATCGACCGGCTGCCCGTCTTCGAGGGCTTCGACAAGGATCGGCTGGAAACGGTAGCCAATGACTGCGCCGACATTCTCAATGGCGACAATGGCCTGGATCGCGTGGTCAGCGAGGCGGTGGCCGCCCTGCCCCAGAAGCTGCAGGACACGGCCTATGCCCTGGCCGTCGAAGTCACCGCAGTGGACCTGCATCTCGAACAGGAAGAACTGCGCTTCCTCGAAATGCTGCGCGATGCCCTCAGCCTCGACCGGCTGACCACCGCGGCCATCGAGGTTGCGGCGCGGGCCCGCTACCGGCGGCTGCCGAGCTAGGCCTGGACCTCAAGTCCCTGCAAAAGCGCCAGCACCTGCCCAACCGGCGCAATGGGCCGGTTGCGCCCCAACTTGCCCACGAGAGCCAGCACGGCATAGCCGTGAATGAGTGACCAGACCTGGGTCTCGACCACGCCCGGCTCGGTCCCGGGCGGCACGAAGGGCGCGCAGGCCGTCGCCAGCACACCATAGGCGCGCGCGCCGGCCACACCCAGTTCCTCCGACTTGCCCGCCAGCGGCCAGACCTGACGGAACATCAGGTCGAAGAGATCCGGATGGGCCTTGGCGAAATCGAAATAGGCGAGGCAAATGGCCTCCAGGCGTGCCCGGGGCTCATCCGGGCCGCGGGCGGCCTCGGCCTCCATGGCGTCTGCGAATATCGTGAAGCCACGCGCGGCGATGGCGTCGAGCAGGCCCGCGACGCCTTCGAAATGGTGTGCCGGGGCGGCATGGGACACGCCCGCCAGGGCGGCGCATTTGCGCAGGCTGAGGCCGGCAATGCCATCCCGTGCCAAGAGGGTGAGGCCGGCCGCTATCAAGGCTTCACGCAGGTTGCCATGGTGATGGGAGGCGCGTTCGCCGGACGATTCCAAGGTCATAAAGTCATTATCCAATCTATCTTGACAGTGTCAAGTAAAGGTGATCTTTACACTGTCAAGTTTGTGGAGGAAGGCCATGCCGGCTGTAATCGTTGTTCTGCGCACTGCGCTTCTGTGGGTTCTCAGCCTGGGCGTCGCCCTGGTGTCCTGGCGGTTCATGGTGGGCGGGGTCGAAGCCACCATGGAGTTCGTCGCCTACCATGCCCAATTGCGGCCCATTGCCTTCTTTGCCCACGTCATCTTCGCCCCGGTCGCATTGGCGCTGGTGCCTTTCCAGCTCTGGCAGGGCCTGCGCAATCGCCGTCCGATCGTCCACCGCGTGCTGGGCCGCCTCTACGGTTTGGCCATTCTGATCTCGGGTGCCAGCGGCCTCTGGCTGGCGGCGACAACCATGGCGGGCCCTGTAGCGGCGTTCGGCTTCGGTCTGCTGGCTGTGCTGTGGCTGGGCACCACGGGTTGGGGCATCAGCCTTGCCATACGGGGTGACCGCGTGGCGCATCGGCGCTGGATGATCCGCTCCATCGCGCTGACCCTGGCCGCCGTGACGCTGCGCATCCAGATCCCGATGGGCATGATGCTCGATATCCCGTTCGACACGGCCTATCCGGCCATTGCCTGGCTGTGCTGGGTGCCGAACCTGATCGTGGCTGAGATGATCGTGCGCTGGCCGCGCCGGCCGGTGGTCCGGCTGCGGGCCGCTCAATAAAAACCGACAGGGAACCAGCGCAGGTAGAGCTCGTCGAGGGCGCCATTTTCCTTCAAGCGCACCAGCGCCCAGTCGATGGAATGGCGCACCGGATCGTGCCCGGCGGGCACGGCTATGGTGAAGCCTTCGCCGAACAGGTGCGGCCGGAAGTAGGCCTCGCCAGCGAAGGCGCAGCAATCGGGATTGTCGTTGAGCCAGAACGAGGCGCGCATGGCATCGCCGAACCAGACATCGACCGAACCGGATTTCAGCGCCTCAAGGCCGGCAATTTCCGTTTCGAAGGTCACTGTCTCGATGGCGGGCAAATAGCGGTCGAGGAAGGCAGCATGGGCGCTGCCTTTGCGCACGGCGAGCCGCTCCTCCACGAGGCCATCGGGGTGAAAGTCCCCGACATCGTCGGCCCGGGTCACAAACCGTCCCGGCAGCGCCAGATAGGTCGAGGAAAAGTCGAATAGGGCCCCGTTCTCCTCGGTCATGGCGAGGCCGGCGATCAGCGCGTCACCCTGACTGTCGCTGAGCGCTTCGGCCGCCTGGTCCCAGGGCCAGGCCTGGATGGTGCAGGCCACGTTGACCTCGGCGCAGATGCGCTTGGCCAGATCGATATTGAAGCCGACCAGTTGGCCGGTCTCATCCCGGAAATTGAAGGGTGGAAAGTCGGCCGTGGTGAGGAAGCGGATGGCCGGGATGGGCGTGAGGCTGGGGAGCATTTCGCGCGCATCGGGATCGGCATGATAGGGGAGGGATTGCGCGAGGACGGGGGTGGCGAGGAGCAAGAGCAGCGCCCCAACCACATATCGCATCGCCCCAAGCAACACCCCCACCCTTGATCCTTCTCCCCTCAAATCTCTCCGCCGGAGAGATTTGGCCTTTGGCTCGGGTCGAAGCCCACAAGGGGGAGGGAGACGACGAACACTGGCGCCTCGGTCCTGCGCCTCCCTCCCCTTGATGGGGAGGGAATGAGGGTGGGGTGAAGCGGCAGGCACCATGGCTAGACCTGATCCAG
>CAMLOA010000346.1 GCA_946481445.1 uncultured Devosia sp.
GCCCGGCCTATATCGTCAAGAAGGAGCTGATGCGCATCCCCTTCTTCGGCTGGGCGGCCCGCTCGCTCGACTGTATCGAGATCGACCGGCAGAAGGGCTCGGCCGCCATTCCCGAGATGATGGCGCAGGCGCGCAGCGCCGTCGAGCGGGGCTGCCGCATCGTCATCTTCCCCGAGGGCACGCGCAAGGCCCCGCTGGCGCCGCCCGATTACCGGCAGGGTATCGTGCGGATGTATCTGGACCTCGGCGTTCCCGTCGTGCCGGTGGCGCTCAATTCGGGTCTCTACTGGGGCCGCAACAGCCTCGTCATCTGGCCGGGCACCGCGCGGGCCCGCTTCCTGCCGCCGATCGAGCCGGGGCTGACGGGCGAGGAATTCCTCGCCCGACTCAAAAATGCCATCGAATCGGAATCGGATGCCTTGATTCTGGAGGCCGCCGATGCCGGGCTCGGCCGTCCGCTTCCCCAGGCCCTGGCCGAGCGTCTCTCCGCCCTGCGCCGGTCGCGTTCAACCCCCGCCTGACACCATATATTGACGCAATCGGCGAACACATCCATACATCTTGATGTCTGGCAGTGGACGGCTTGACGTGTGCGGCATTTTGTTCTATTTTTGTTCTTGTTGATGCGCGCTGTGGGGATGGCGTCGAATGGCCGGAAACGAATCGAGATTCATCGCTCACGGGTTCCACCGGCTCAGCCAGTGGCTTGGCCGCTCCGGCCGGAGCTATGACCTGGTCGGCGAGCATCTCGATCATTTCGCCATGGACGAGGCCGCGCTCTATGTCATCGTCAAGGGCAGCCATGTGCTCTGGGTCGGGTCCACGGGCGACCTGGTCAGCGATCCGCTGAGCCGCAGCCGCTTCCGCCTGGCGCTCGATTGCGCGACCCAGGTCCTGCGGCTGGTTGCACCGGCCGATATGGCCGATCGCTTCTCCATCATCTGGGATCTGGAAGGGGCCGAGCCCCAGCTTGGCGCCCAGGCGGCCTGAGGCCGGCCTGCGACCGCTATGCCTCAAGCACGCTGGCAGCGTGGGCCGGGGGCTGGCAGGCATCGACCCATCGATTGCCGCAGAGGTCGGCGAGCCGGTCCAGCGTCAGCCGCACCGAGGCATGCGTATCCCCGCCGGCCGGAATGACCACGTCATAGACCTTGAGCGAGGCATCGAGGTAGATCGGCAGCGGCGCCGGCAGGCCGAAGGGGCAGACCCCGCCGACGCGGTGGCTGGTCAGCTGCTCGACCTCCTCGGCGCCCAGCATGCGCGGGCGGCCGCCAAAGGCCGCCTTGGACTTCTGGTTGTCCAGCCGCGCATCGCCCCGCGTTACCAGCAACAGCACATCGCCATTGACCCGGATGCAGAGGGTCTTGGCAATCTGTCCGGGCTCCACTCCGTGCACGGCGGCGGCGAGATCCACCGTGGCCGTCGAATCGGCGGTGACCATGACGGAGAGATCGGGGGCACGGGCGGCGAGGTCCGCCTGGACGGTCTGGAGTGTCATGATCCTCAGAACAGCTTGGCAAGGCGCTCTTCATAGTCGGCGCGCATCTTGTAATGAACCGGGGCCTTGAGCGCCTTGCGCAGGAAATCGGGGTCGATCTCGCGTTCCCCATCGAGCGCGATCAGTTCGGCCATGGTGACGCGCTCGCCGGCAAAGGGGGTGACCGTGACCGGCTGTCCGGCCTTGACCGGACCGGGCGCGATCACGCGGCAATAGGCGCCGGGCCGGCCGGCCTGGTGGAAGCGCTTGACCCATTTGGGGTCGCCCATGCGCGCCGCAAACACCGAACACGGCGTGCGGTGCGAGGTGACTTCGAGCACGACCGGCCCGATGGCGAAACGGTCGCCGACGGCGACGTTGCGGCCCTCGACACCGGCAATGGTCAGGTTCTCCCCGAACAGGCCGGGCTCGACGCTGACGCCCTGGCCCGCCCAGTACTGGTAGTCGTCGGCGAAATAGACATAGACCGCCTGGTCCTTGCCGCCGTGATGCTTGCGGTCGATGATCGCATCGCCTTCCAGGCCCTGCACCCCGATCTCGACGGGCGCGTCCACGGGCCGCTTGAATATGCCGGTCAGGGCCGACTTGGCGGGGATGGGCTGGGGGCTGCCCACATTGACGCTCTGTACAATCGCCATGCGCTCAGTTCTCCCTGCTGGCAAAAAAGCGCGCGGTGGCCCGCAGGCCATCGGCCCGGGGGCCGAAGGTGCGCAGGGCAGACAACGCTTCACCGACGATTTCGTTGAGGCGGAGGCGCGCGGCGTCCACGCCGATCTGGCTCACCAGCGTCTGCTTGCCGGCAGCGGCGTCCTTGCCGGTGGCCTTGCCCATGGCCTGGGGCGTGGCGGTCACGTCCAGAATGTCGTCGGCAAGCTGGAAGGCGCGGCCCGCGGCCTCGGCATAGGCGGTCAGCGCCGACAGCGCCCGTGCATCGGCGCCCCCCAGCAGGGCCCCCATGCGCACGCTGGCGCGGATCAGCGCCCCGGTTTTCATCGCCTGCATGGTGGAAATCGCCGCCTGGTCGAGCGGGGTGGTCTCGCCCTCGATGTCGCGCATCTGCCCGCCCGCCATGCCGCCGGCGCCGCTGCCGGCCACCAGTTCGGCCACCAGGGCAATGCGCACGGCCGCGTCGGGGTGACAGGCCGCATCGGCCAGCAGGCCGAAGGCATGGGTGAGCAGGCTATCGCCCGCCAATATGGCCGTCGCCTCGTCAAAGGCCTTGTGGACGGTGGGCTGGCCGCGCCGCAGGTCGTCATCGTCCATGGCCGGCAAATCGTCATGCACCAGCGAGTAGCAATGCACATATTCGACGGCCAGCCCGGCCACCAGCGCCGCATTGGCCGGCACCGAGAAGATCGCCGCCGCCTGCCGCACCAGCAGCGGCCGCAGGCGCTTGCCGCCATCGAGGCTGCCATGGCGCATGGCGGCCACCAGGCGCTCGGGCGCCGGGCCGGGACCGCCAAGGGCAGGCGCAACCAGGCGCTGCGTCAGCGCGGTCTCGACGGCGCGGGCGCAGTCGCTCATGTCGGCGGCAAAGTCATACATGGCGCCGTTGCTAGCCAATTGGCGGGTGGGCGGCAAGGGGCGGCACTGGATTCGGCCGGCCGCGCCCGCTATTGGCAAAGCCATGACAAGACGACGCAAAACCACCGGCCTGTGGCGCTATCTGCGCTGGCCGGTCTATGCGCTGGCCGTGCTCGTCGCCATCCCGCTCGTCCTCACCCCGGTCTACCTGGTGGTCGATCCGGTCTCGGTGCCCATGCTCGAGCGCTATCTCACCGGCCGGCCGGTCGTGCGCGACTGGCGCGGCATCGACGATGTTTCCGACCGGCTCAAGGCCTCCGTCATCCTCTCCGAAGACGGCCAGTTCTGCCGCCACTGGGGCGTCGATTTCGGCGCGCTGCGCGAAGAGGTGGAAAACTTCATGGCCGGCGAGGATGCGCGCGGCGCCTCCACCATCACCATGCAGGTGGCGCGCAACTTCTTCCT
>CAMLOA010000347.1 GCA_946481445.1 uncultured Devosia sp.
CACTATGTCTCCAATGTCGACGGCGCCCATATCCATGACGTGCTCAAGCGCCTCGATCCCAAGAAGACGCTGTTCATCGTCGCCTCCAAGACCTTCACCACCGACGAAACCATGACCAATGCCAATTCGGCGCGGAAGTGGATCGCCGACGCGTTGGGCGAAGAGGCGGTATCCAACCACTTCGCGGCGGTGTCCACGAACCTGGAATCCTGCGCCAAATTCGGCATCCGCGAGGACCGGATCTTCGGATTCTGGGACTGGGTCGGCGGGCGTTACTCGGTGTGGTCGGCCATCGGCCTGCCGATCGCGCTGGCCGTCGGCTACGAAAACTTCGCCAGGTTCCTGGCGGGCGCCGATGCCATGGACCGGCATTTCCTGAGCGCGCCGCTGGAGGACAATCTGCCGGTCATCATGGCCATGCTGGGGGTGTGGTATCGCAACGCCTGGGGCTTCTCGACCCATGCCGTGCTGCCCTACGACCAGCGCCTCTCCCGCTTTGCGGCCTACCTGCAGCAGCAGGACATGGAGAGCAACGGCAAGTCGGTGACGCTGTCCGGGAAGCCAGTGGAATGGTCGACCGGCCCCATCGTCTGGGGTGAGCCGGGCACCAATGGGCAGCATGCCTTCTACCAGCTGATCCACCAGGGCACCGACGTCATTCCCTGCGATTTCCTGATCGCCGCCAAGCCGCATGAAAGCCTGCCGCCGCACCATGACAAGCTGGTCGCCAATGTGCTCGCGCAGTCGGAAGCCCTGATGCTGGGCAAGACCAAGGCCGAGGTGGTGGCCGAGCTCAAGGCCCAGGGCCTCGAGAAGGACAAGATCAAGGCGCTGACCCCGCACAAGGTGTTCCCCGGCAATCGGCCGTCCAACACGCTGTTCTACCCGCAGCTGACGCCCGAAACGCTGGGTTCACTGATCGCGCTCTATGAGCACAAGGTCTTCGTGCAGGGCGTGATCTGGAACGTCAATTCCTATGACCAGTGGGGCGTGGAACTCGGCAAGCAGCTGGCCAAGGCCCTGCTGCCCAAGGTCAAGGGCGAGGCGAGCGGGGAAGGGCACGACGCCTCGACCCAGGGCCTGCTGGCCTATTACCTGGCGAACAAGGGCTGACCCATCTTGGCCGGCGCAGCATCCCAAGTTGATCTGCGCCGGCTGGGAGTGGCCTTCGCGGAACTTGGGCTGGGTGAACCGGTAGAGCTCATTCGGCTTGAGGGCGGAAGTGGCGCCGCATTCCGAGTAGAACGCCGCGACGCGGACGCGGTGACCCTCAAGATCTACGACGACATTCGACACGGACCCGTGGGCAGGGAAACCTATGCGGCGAGCCTGCTCGCAGAAGCCGGCATACCCATTACGCGATTTCTTGCCGTCGATGAAACCCGCGGCCGGCTTCCGGTCCGCTACTCCGTGAGCAACTACATTCCGGGAAACCCGGTCGCCGCGTTCCGGGGCGAGCCCGAAGTCGACGAACTCTACCGGCAGATGGGCCACCTGCTTCGACGGCTGCATGGCGTCGGCCAACCCGCGTTTGGCCACTTCGACGCCAACGGCATTGTCGACCCGGTCGGGTCGAACGTCGACTTCGTGGCTCGGCTATGGGCCTCGGTTCTGGAACGCTTCCGTCATTTCGGTGCTGCACCAGAGCTTGCCGACAAACTGCAAAGGATCGTCGCCGGTAGCATGGACATCGCCGGCTGCTCCTCCGGTCCAGTCTTCGCGCACGACGACTTTCAGCCAAATAATGTCCTGGGCGAGCGGTACGGCGAGGGGCGGCTTCGGCTGACCGGGCTGATCGACTTCGGAAACGCCCGTGCTGCGGATGCCACGTTCGACCTGGCCAAGACCTTGTTCTGCTGCGAGCACGAAGCGCCCGGTTCAACGCCGAACATCCTCGCCGGCTACGGTGCGATCGACCATCCTGAGCCAGAGGCGGCCCTGTGGTTCTACACGCTGATCCATCGCGTGATCATGTGGTGCCGGCTCCGGCATATCGGTGTGATCGCGGACGCTGAAAGACACGATCTGATTGTTGACCTGGAAGCCATGGCGGAGCAAAAGCAGCCATGACCATCACCACCGACGAACAGCTCGAGGCGCTCAAGGCTATCGGGCGCATCTGTGCCATTACCCGTGATGCCATGGCTTCGGCCATGCGGCCGGGGATGACGACGGCGGAACTGGACGAGATCGGCGCCAGGCTGCTCGCCGAGCATGGTGCGCAATCGGCACCGGTCCTCACCTACGATTTCCCGGGGGCTACCTGCATTTCGGTCAACGAGGAAATCGCCCATGGCATTCCCGGCGACCGGGTGCTCGCGGAGGGCGACCTGGTCAATATCGACGTGTCGGCAGCAAAGGACGGGGTGTTTGCCGATTGCGGCTCATCCTATGTGCTGGGGCAGGGTGACAGACGGCTGATGGCCCTGTGCCGCGACGGCAAGAAGGCCATGTGGGCCGGGATCAATGCGGTCAAGGCCGGGGCGCCGCTGGGCGGCATTGGCGACGCCATCGGCAAGTTCGCAAAGAAGGGCGGCTATACGCTGATCCGGAACCTGGCCAGCCACGGCGTGGGAGACAGCCTCCATGACGAGCCGGGTGAAATCCCCACCTGGCCGGACAAGTCCGAGCGCCGCCGCATCGGCAATGGCCTGGTCTTCACGATCGAGCCTTTCCTGTCGCTGGGTGGCAGGATGGCAGACCAGAAGTCGGATGACGACGAGTGGACGCTGGTGGCAAGGCCCGCTGCGCCCTGCGTGCAATATGAGCACACCGTTGTGGCGACGCCGCGCGGCGCCGTGGTGGTGACGCTGGCGGGGTAGCCTTCACCTCTCGCCCGAAGGGAGAGATGAAGAGGCCTACAGCCACATCAGCAGCACGGGTCCGAGCAGGATCATGCCGACCGCGACCACGAAGCGCAGGTTGCCTAGGCGGCGCAAGTTGGGGGCGCTGAGCACCGTGGACAGGATGAGGAACCCCAGCAGGGCGACAACGGCCGGGGTCAGCGGCTGCAGGGCCAGTTCGGTATTCTCGTTGAGCTGCAGGTAGATCATGTGGCCGCCCACGAATCCGAGCAGGGCGGTGATCACGACGGCGGCGGCCTTGGACACGATCAGCAAGGCCGTGTCGATGGTGTGGCTGAACAGGATCAGCGCCAGGCCGGTGGCGGTGACATGCACTGCCGCCAGGGTGGAAAACAGCTGGCCATTGGCCAGGACCGGCACCAGTTCGGGCGGCGCCGACAGCGGCAGCGACCCCACCATGGGCAGATCGGCGCCATACCGGGCGAGCAGCAGGATCACATAAAGCATGACCAGCGTGCCGACCGCGAAGACCAGCGCGGTGGCGACCAGAACCTTGAGCAGATCGGTCGTATCCTGGCTCATGGCTGGCAGGTGCGCGGAAAAGGAATGGTACGCCGGCTGGGGGTCGAACCCAGGACCATTCGATTAAAAGTCGAATGCTCTACCACTGAGCTACCGGC
>CAMLOA010000348.1 GCA_946481445.1 uncultured Devosia sp.
CATCAGGTGTCCTCCCTGGGTGGCCAATCGGCCGTGTCATGATCGGGGTGCTGGCGATTGGTGCGCCGTACAGCATCCACGAAACCGGTATCGCCCTGGCCGGTCATCGTGGCGATATGCCCGGCGACCTCTGCGGTCCAGGCAATTCGCCCCTCTTCGCCATAGAAATGGGTCGGCTTCATGGCTTCGGGGTGATCGAGCGAACCGATGGTGACAGATACCCAATCCCCGACCGGCGTGCGCCAGGCCAGCGGCGTGCCGCAGGCGGAGCAGAAACAGCGCTCGCCCTCCTCGGAGGTGCGAAACACCGCCAACGTGCCGCGCGTGAGCTCGAAATACCGGGCCGGCACCCCGGCGAAGCTGCCGAACAGATTGCCCGAAGCCTTCTGGCACATGCGGCAGTGACAGATGCAGGGACGCCTGGGGCGACGGTGAAGGGCATAGCGTACGGCGCCACATTGGCAGCCGCCAGTGATGCGCACGTCCTCCCGCTCCTCTTCCCGGCGCCAGGCCAGGTTGTCGCCCGCAACCGACATCATGGGCTCCGTGGCGGCCAGTCGGCCGTATCGTGATCGGGATGCTGGTTGGAGTGGATGCCGGCCATGAAATCGCGCCACTCGTCGCTGACCTCGGTGCGCTCGGGCAGCGTGCTGAGCCCGGCAAAGAAGGGCTGGCGGTCATTGAGGTTGACCTGGATCACCGGCGCCGCGACCGTGGGATCATCGAAGGCGCCGATGGCCAGCTCAAGCCCATAGCGGGTCTCATACGCCAAAGGCGTGCCGCAGTCCCCGCAGAAGGCGCGGCGGGCGGCGTTGGACGACTGGAACCATTTGGGCTCGCCCCTGGTCCAGGTGGCGTTGTGCGCCGTGACCAGGGGGCCGAAGAAGCTGCCGAAGGCCTTCTGGCACATGCGGCAGTGACAGATGGACGGGCGGCCGAGCCGGGTGACGCGGAAACGCACCGCGCCACACTGGCAGCCCCCAGTATGCACGTCAGCCTGGGTCATGGCAGACCGCCTCTACATTGTTGCCATCGGGATCAAGCACGAAGGCACCGTAATAGTGCTCGTGGTAATGCGGACGCGGGCCGGGCCCGCCATTGTCACTACCGCCGGCGGCTATTGCCGCGGCATGGAAGGCGTCGACCTCTGCGCGCGAGCGGGCCGTGAAGGCATAGTGGCGACCCGGGCCGGTAGCGGCGCCTTCGGTGAGCCAGTAATCGGGCTTGGTGCGGCCGTATCCACCCACCTTTACGCCCCCGGTGTATTGCTCGGGCACCACCGCGAGCAAGGTTATGCCCAGAGGGGCAAAAGCTGCATCGTAGAAGGCGCGGGACTTGTTCCAGTCTGCAACGAGGATGCCAACGTGGTCGATCATGACAATATCTCCTGATGAAGGGAGAAGGAGGTAGAGGGCGGGAGGGTGACAGAGGGTGTCAGCATGGCGCTAGCGCTTGACCTCCCACCTGGTCTGGCGAGCACCGGATTCGTCCTTGTAGTCCATCAGGGTGATGCCCTGTTCGGCGAGGTCGGCGCGGATACGGTCGGCCTGGGTGAAATCCCTGGCGTTGAGGGCGGCGAGACGGGCGGCAACCTGGCCGGCCACGCCGGCGTCGTCGGCCTCGTCACGCAAGACCGCGATTCCCAGCAGAGCGGCCAGGGCCAGGCCGTCGCCCACTCGACGCTGGTCGACGATCAGGTCGTGGATCTGAGCGATGGCGCCGGGCGTATCGAGGTCATCCGCCAGCCGGTCGAGCGGTAGCGGGGCGCGCAAGTCGTCCCAAGGTGTGGCCTTGGCGATGCGCTCCCACTTCTCCAGCAGGTTCACCGCTTCCTCGAGACGGCGCTGGGAAAAGTCGATGGGCTCCCGATAGTGCGTCATCAGCATGGCGAGGCGCAGGACTTCTCCCGGCCATTTGCGGCCGCCGAAGTCGGTTCCGTCCAGCAATTGGCTGATCGTGTAGAAATTGCCCAGAGACTTGCTCATCTTCTGGCCTTCGACCTGAAGGAAGCCGTTATGCATCCAGATATTGGCCATGGCCTGGGTGCCGTGGGCGCAGCGGGATTGGGCAATTTCGTTTTCGTGATGCGGGAAGATGAGGTCCAGCCCGCCGCCATGGATGTCAAAGGTCTGGCCGAGATAGCGTTCGGACATGGCCGAGCATTCGATATGCCAGCCGGGACGGCCGCGGCCCCAGGGGCTGTCCCAGCCCGGTTCGTTGTCACTGGATTGCTTCCACAGCACGAAATCGGCGGGATTGCGCTTGTGCGTCTCCACCGCGATGCGGGCACCGGCGAGATTGTCCTCGAGATTGCGGCCAGAGAGCTGCCCATAGTCGGGCATAGAATCGACGGCGAACAACACTTCGCCGGCCGCTTGATAGGCGTGGCCGCGCTGGATGAGCGCGGCGATCAGGCGCTGCATCTCGTCGATATTCTCGGTGGCGCGGGGTTGGAGAGTCGGTTCCAGGCAGCCGAGTGCCGCCACGTCGCGCTGGTACTGCACCGCCGTCTTTTCCGTGACGTTGCGGATGGCCTCGTTCAGCGGCAGATCGGGAAAATCCCGGAGAGCGCGGGCGTTGATCTTGTCGTCCACGTCGGTGATGTTGCGGGCATAGGTGACGTGGTCCTCGCCATAGACATGGCGCAGCAGCCGGAACAGCACGTCGAAGACGATGGCCGGGCGGGCATTGCCGATATGGGCATAGTCATAGACCGTGGGGCCGCAGACATAGAGGCGCACGTTGCCGGCATCCATGGGCACGAAGGGTGCCTCGGTGCGCGTGAGCGTATTGTAGAGCGTGATCTGCGGCTGTGCCGTGTTCATTCAGGCTTCCTCGGGCCAGACAAAACAATGCCCTGGCGGGGAGCCTCTATCCGTTCGAATCTATCGGGATGAAGAAGACCGCTCCGCCAACGTGGGTTAGCAGGTAATAATGCAGGCGGTAATGGTGCAGCACTTGGTCTTCATGGGCCGGGACATTGACCGCGCGGGCCGAAGAAATCAAGTGCAAAGAAAAGGGGCGGCCCGAAGGCCGCCCTAATCGCTTTGGAGGCGATCTGTTCGCGCGGGGACGACCCCTCGCACCAAGGAGCGCATCAGCTCCGGAACTGGCCGTGGCACTGGCCGCAAGTGGCGCCCAGCGCCTGCAGCGCAGCCGCATAGCCGGCGGCGTCGCCCGCTTCGGCAGCGGCCAGGCCCGCGGTAGCGGCTGCCTTGCCGGTTTCGACGATGCCCACGAACGCCTCCCAATTCTCCCAGATGGCGGGGAGAGCGGCGCTGTCGCCGACAATCGACCCCTCGGGGAACAGGTCCGGGATATGCGAATAATTGGTCAGCAGCGTCTGCATGGCGGCAACCGCTTCGGCTCCGCTGAGCCCGCCGGCGGAGCGCATGATGCCCCCATCCTCGCGCATCAGGGCCTTGCGCATGGCAACGGCCTCCTCGGGCGTGGCGGGGGCCACGAAA
>CAMLOA010000349.1 GCA_946481445.1 uncultured Devosia sp.
GCCGCCGCTGGGCTGGTATACCGGCCGCTCCAGCCTCAACACCATCGACCTCGTCGCGGAAGCGGGCGGCTTTGCCTATATCTCGGATACCTATGACGACGACCTCCCCTATTGGCGGGTGATCGGCGGCAAGCCACAGCTCATCATCCCCTATAGCCTTTCCACCAACGACATGCGCTTCGTGACCGGGCCGGGCTTCGACAATGGCGAGGAATATTTCCAGTTCCTCAAGGACAGTTTCGATTGCCTCTATGCCGAGGGTCAGGCCGGCTCGCCCAAGATGATGTCCATCGGGCTGCATTGCCGCCTCGTCGGCCAGCCCGGCCGCTACCAGGGCCTCAGGAAGTTCGTCGATTACATCAAGGGATTCGACAGGGTCTGGGTGCCCACCCGCCTCGACATCGCCCGGCATTGGGCCGAGCATCATCCCTATGTCGCCCCCGATGTCGTGCCCAGCCAGCTCGACCGCGCCGATTTCATCGCCCGCTACGGCTCGATCTTCGAGCATTCTCCCTGGATTGCCGAGCGCGCCTGGGACGGGGAACTGGGCGCGGCCAACGACACGGCCACGGGCCTCCATTTCGCATTGCGCAGCCAGTTTCGCATGGCGACCGGCGAGGAGCGGCTCGGCGTGTTGCGCGCCCACCCCGATCTCGCGGGCAAACTGGCGGCCGCCAAGCGGCTGACGGCCGATTCCACGGCCGAGCAGGCCTCAGCCGGTCTCGATGCCCTGACCGACGCCGAGCGCGAGAGGTTCACCGCGCTCAACGCGGCCTATGTGGAGAAATTCGGCTTTCCGTTCATCATCGCCGTTCGCGATCACAACAAGGCATCAATCCTTGCCAGCTTTGAAGCGCGCATCGCCAATTCGGCGGCCCAGGAATTCGCCACCGCCTGCGCCCAGGTCGAGCGCATTGCCTATTTGCGATTGAAGGCGCTGCTGGATTGACCCTGCCGGTCACCCATCCCGGAAGGGCTCGTCCTCGGGCATGCCGTCGCGCTCGAAGCCGAACACCATGGCAAGGACGGCCAGCCAGGGCAGGTTGTGCTGCACCCAATGGTGCGGGGAGACGCCGATACTCAACAACACTTGACGCATGATGCCCTGAGCATAGCGCCAAGTGTTGAAGATTGCGTAACCTTAACAAGCGGTTCGGCGGCCGCGCTAACCCACGGTCCGGTCGATCGCTTCGAGCATGCCGCGCCAGGCCTCGGCGGCCTGGGCCGCATAGGGCTCCCATTGCGCATCCATCTCGTGCGACATCCGGGCGCGCGTACCCGCGCCGAGCGGTTCGAGGTCCAGCGTCACCGTTGAATTGTCCTCTTTCTCCTCACCCGCTTCGACGAACCAGGTGAAGACGATACGCCGGCTGGGGACGAGCTCGCGATAATAGCCCCAGGCGTCGGACTGTTCCCCGTCCTGCTTGCCGCCGAAGAAGAAGCGGCCGCCCACGACCGGGTCGATCCGGATATCGGTGACGTCATAGTTTCCGGATTTGGCCTTCATGTTGCGGTCCACCCACCGGCGGACGAGGGCAGGATCGAGCCAGGCATCGTAGACCTGCCGGGGCGTGACGCGGGCAAAGGTGTATTCGGTGGCGGCAATTGTGTTGGTCATGAAAATCTCCGAAAAACGCTAGAGCCTCGGGCGGTCCGAAGGCCAGCCGCCCTGCTGCTGACCCCGGCGGGAACAATGTCGCCGGGCTTGTCCGCTACTTGTAGAACCCCTCGCGCAGGTTGATGCCGTGCTCGATATAGACCTTCATGGCGCAGAGCATTCCGGTCCAACCCTCGCAGTTCCCGTACGATGACTTGAGCCCGCCCGGCGTTTGCCGCCAGCCACTCTCGGAAATCGTGACCAGCGTGCGCCCATCCTCGAGCCCGGTGAACTCCATGGTCACGGTCGTCTTGTACCCCACCGGCTGCGGCGTCTCGCCCGTCGTGCTCGGCTCGGTGGCCTCGCTGGCATCCCAGCGCAGGACTATTTTCGCGTCCGGCACCACCTCCACCACCTCGACCGGAAAGGCGCCCGGGAAATCGTGAAAGTCCCACGTGACGACCGCGCCGGTTTCCAGCCGTCCCTTGGCACCACCGGTCGTGAAATAGCCGGAGAGCTGGCCAGGATCGGCGACCGCCTCGAACACCTCGTGCACCGGCTTGTCGATCCGGCCCGACACCCGGAACTGCAATTGCAGGTCTTTGTCATTGGCGACCACGGCACGCATGAACTGACCTCCCTTGGTTGACTGCCGGCAGGATATGTTATAGTTCTATAACATGTCAAATGACGATGCAGATGACGCTGTCTTCAAGGCCCTCAGCCACCGGGTCAGGCGCCGCATTCTCGATTTCCTCAAGACCGAGCCCCGCACTACGGGCATGCTCTGCGACCTCATTCCCGAGATCGACCGCTGCACGGTCATGCAGCATCTCGGCGTGCTGGAGGCGGCGGGGCTGGTGGTCGCTGAAAAGCGTGGCCGCGAGCGCTGGAACCATCTCGATGCCCTGCCCGTCCACGCGATCCACGAGCGCTTCATCGGGCCCTATGCCGTCTATGCGGCCGCCATGCTGAGCCGGCTCAAGCAAACGCTCGACGCCTGAGCGCTTGCGATGCAGGGCCGCCCCGCGCTACTGCGTAACGGCAGGAGACCGCGGCATGCTCAAACTGATCATCGGCAACAAGAACTACTCGTCCTGGTCACTCCGCCCGTGGCTGGCGCTGCGCATGGCAAATGTCCCCTTCGAGGAGGACTTGCGGCCGTTCATCGACCACGGCAGCCATGACAGGTTCCGTGCCTTCTCTCCCACCGGGCGCGTACCCTTGCTGATCGACGGCGAAACAAGTGTCTGGGACTCGCTGGCCATTGTCGAATACGTGGCCGAGACCCATCCGGACATGTGGCCCGCCGACCCGGCGGCCCGCGCCTATGCCCGCTCGGTGGCGGCCGAGATGCATTCCGGATTTTCCGAGTTGCGCAATGTCTGCGCCATGAGTTGCGGCCTGCGCGTGCAGCTGCATCGCCGCACGCCGGCGCTGGACCGCGACCTGGCGCGCATCGCCGAAATCTGGACCACGGGCATCGAACGCTTCGGCGGACCCTTCATCGCCGGTGATCGCTTCACCATTGCGGATGCCTTCTACGCCCCGGTCGCCTTCCGCGTGCAGACCTACGGCATTTCACTCGGCGGGGTCGCGGACGCCTATGCCGCGCGGCTGCGTGCGCTGCCGCCCATGGTCGAATGGTATGAGGCCGGGGTCGCCGAAACCTGGCGCGAGCCGGACCACGAGGCCGAAGTTCTCGCGGCCGGCACCATCATCAGCGACATTCGCCGCAAGGCCTGAGCGGAGATTTTCATGACCAGCTACGCCTCTCCCTCGGCCGGCCTGCCGCCGCAAATGACCCTCCACACCGGCCGCGCGGTCTTTACCGAAGCCTATGCCGTCATTCC
>CAMLOA010000350.1 GCA_946481445.1 uncultured Devosia sp.
GACGCGGGTCACGATCACGCCGCGCGCGTCATAGGGCAGGTCCTTGGCCTCCGCAAGGGCAGCATCGAGCTGGCGCACGCTGGTACCGGCGAAGCGTGAATTGCCGGAGATGGTGGCGAGCATGTCTTCGGCCGGCTGCGGCGCCGTCTCCACAAGGAACTCGACCTGCGCCGCCTCGGAGCCACGCAGCCGTTCCAGCAGGGTAACCTCGCCGATCGGCTTGGTGGCGAGCCGGAAATTGAAGGCACTCGGATCGTCCACGGCAATGCCGTCGACGCTGAGGATGACGTCGCCCGAAACAAAACCGGCCCGATCGGCCGGCCCTCCCGGCGCAACCTCTGTGATGAGGGCGCCATGCGGGGCGGCCATGCCCAGGCTCGCGGCAATGTCGGGCGTCACCGCCTGCATCTTGGCGCCGAACCAGGGGCGCACGATCTCACCCCCGGACACGCCGGCTTCGGCAACCAGCCGCGCCATATTGGCGGGGATGGCGAAGCCGATGCCGACCGAGCCCCCCGACCGGGAATAGATCGCGGTGTTGATGCCGACCAGGCGCCCCTGCATGTCAACGAGGGCGCCGCCCGAATTGCCCGGATTGATGGCCGCGTCGGTCTGGATGAAGAACTCGTAGTCGGAGGCCTCCACACCCGTTCGGGCCAGAGCCGACACGATGCCACTGGTCACGGTCTGACCGACGCCGAAGGGATTGCCGATGGCCAGGACCAGGTCACCGACCTCAAGGCCATCGGAATCGGCAAAGGTGATGGCAGGGAATACGGTATCGCCCGGCTGGCGAACGCGCAGGACGGCCAGGTCGGTCTGCACGTCCTCGATCACCACCTCGACGGGGAACTCGCGCCCATCGGACAGGGCAATGCGGACATCGGTGGCCCCTTCGATGACATGGCTATTGGTCAGGATGACCCCGCCGGCATCCACGATCACCCCCGAGCCGAGCGACTGCGATTCACGCGGGCGCGTCTGGAACTGGTCCTGGCCGAAGAAGCGCGAGAAGAAGGGATCGTTGGCGAAGGGCGAGAGCACCTGCTGCTCGATGCGGGTGGCATAGACGTTGACGACGGAGGGCGAGGCCGCCTTGACCACCGGGGCAAAGCTGAGCTGGATCTGCCCCTGACTGCCGGGGACAACCCGGGTGTCGGCGATTCCCGGCGCCGCCGGGACGCCATCCTGCGCCAGAGACGCCCCGATCCATGGCAAGGAACCGGCCACGGTCAAAGTGACCGCAAGACCACAAACTGCCATCAGCCCGCGCATCGACATCGTCAACCAACCTCCTGCGGCCGCCCTGCTGTTCGGGCTGCTCAAACGCCCTGAATCTGTCACCAAAATGGCGTCACAAGCCTGTCGTATCCAGAGGTCAAATAATCGTTTGCGCCGGGGGGCCATGAGCCCTATATGCAGCGCTCACTTTGGCGCGTTACCCAACCAGAAAGCCGCGCTTTCCCTGCACTTACCAGCCCCGAAAGGCCAGTCGTCCATGACCACCGAGCCGAACCACGTCTACCCGAACACTTCCGCCCTGATCGCGGCGGAAGCGCCGGACTTTCCGGCCTTCCTGTTCTCCGAACGTGAGTTTCACAAGGCCATCAAGGTGTTCAAGAAGGGCTTCGACGGCCTGCTGACCTATGCGGTCAAGTGCAACCCCTCGCCGCATATCATCGCGCAGCTGCACCGCGAGGGCCTCAAGGCGTTCGACGTGGCCTCGAACACCGAGATGGAGCTGGTGCGGGATTATGCGCCCGGCGCGGTCATGCACTACAACAACCCCATCAAGAACAAGCGCGAGATCGAGCGCGCCTATGAGGAATTCGGGGTCCGCAGCTTCACCATCGACCACCCCCAGCAGCTCGACCAGCTCGCCGCCGTGGTGTCGCCGAGCCGCGACGTCGAGGTGACGACGCGCTTCAAGGCGGGCAAGGCGCTCAAGTCCTATGACTTCGGGATCAAGTTCGGCGTGATGGAACAGGGCGCGGCCGAGATCGTCACCGCCGTCGAGAAGATGGGCTATACGCCCAGCCTCTGCTTCCATGTCGGCAGCCAGTGTGAAGATGCCTATGCCTATGAGCGGCACATCGCTGCGGCCTCGCGCATCGTCGAAGAGGCCGGCATCGAGCTGAAGCGCCTCAATATCGGCGGCGGCTATCCGGCCCCCTACCCGACCAGCGAAGCGCCGCCGATGGACTATTATTTCGAGACCATCGCCCAGGCCGTTTCCGACCATTTCGGCGACAAGAACAAGCCCGAACTGATCATCGAGCCCGGTCGCGCGCTGGTCACGTCCTCCACGTCGCTGCTGCTGCGCGTCAAGCACCAGCGCGGCGGCCAGTCGGTCTATGTCAATGACGGTGCCTATGGCGCCCTGATGGAGGTCAAGTTCATGCACTTCACCCCGCCGGTGCGCGTCTGGCGTGGTCCGCGCCTGCATGACAATGACGGCGAATTCTCCGAGTTCACCATCTGGGGACCCACCTGCGACAGCTATGACGTGCTGCCGCAGGTGTTCACCCTGCCCGCCGATATCGACGAAGACGACTGGATCGAATTCGGCCTGATGGGCGCCTATACCCAGGCATCGCTGACCCCCTTCAACGGCTTCGTGCGCCGCGACCAGTATTGGGTCGAGGAAGTCTATACCGGCAAGGACATGGCGCCGGCCGAATAGGCCGGCCCTGTTCAAACCATCGATCCCCGCTTCGGCGGGGATTTTTTGTCTCTGCGCAACCGCTTTTCCACCCCGATCCTCACGTCATGTCGGAACTGAAATGCACCCCGTCCCGCCCTTGGCCGATCTTGGCCGCCGCATCATCATCTTCGGACCATCCAATGCCGGCAAATCCACCCTGGCGGAGGCCCTGTCGCGCAAGCTGGACGTGCCCGCGGTGCATCTCGACCAGTTGCACCACACACCGCATACCGACTGGGTGCCACGCCCGAAGGCAGAGTTCGAAGCGCTACAACGGCAGGCCATGGGCGGAGATGCCTGGGTCATGGACGGCAACTACAGCGCCCTGGTACAGGAGCGGCTTGCGCGGGCCACTGGCGCCATCGTGCTCGATGACAGCCATTGGTGGCGATTGGCGCGGTACGTCCGGCGCACCCTGTTCCAACGGGAGCGCGTGGGGAACCTGCCCGGCAACAAGGACAGCCTCAAGTGGTCGATGATCCACTGGGTCTTCGTCGCCTCGCGGCCCAATGCCGCCCGCTACCGGGCCCTGGTGGACAATACCGCCCTGCCCCGCGTGTTCTGTGGCTCGATGGCCGAGCTGCAGGCTCTCTACCGGGCCTGGGGACTGGAGCGCCAGCGCTGACCTGCCCGCTTCCTAGCGGGCCTCGAACAGTTCCACGACATTGCCGGATGGGTCCTCACACAGGATCTGCCGGCCGCCCGGACCCGCAACAATATCGTTACGGAAGCTGACGC
>CAMLOA010000351.1 GCA_946481445.1 uncultured Devosia sp.
GACGATCGACGACCTCGACCGGGTCGAAGCCAACGAGGCCTTTGCCGCCCAGGCCTGCGCGGTCAATGCCGGCATGGGCTGGAACCCCGATATCGTCAATGTCAGCGGCGGTGCCATCGCCATCGGCCATCCCATCGGCGCCTCGGGCGCGCGCACCCTGGTCACCCTGCTGCACGACTTGCAACGCAACGGCCTTAGCAGGGGCCTTGCCACGCTCTGCATCGGCGGCGGCATGGGCGTCGCGCTCTGCGTGGAGCGCTCGGGCCGGTAGGGATCGCGCCTAATTGAAGACGCGGCGCGGCCGGAACTGGCCGAATTCCACCCAGCCGGTCGCGACCACGTCGCCGCGGAAGCTCGCCCAGCATTCATCCAGGCTGGCGGGGGCGGCCGCGCCCGTCAGCAGCACCGGATTGCCGTGCCGAACCGCTGCCGCCTGGCCCGGGTCGAGCCGGATTTCGGGCAGCATGCCGAAGCCGGCCTGCACCGGCTTGAGCAGCCGGTCGCGTTCCGGCCCTTCGGCAGCGGCCTCCAGCATGTCGAGCGTCACCGCGTCGGCATCGTGGAACGGGCCCACGGCGGCGCGGTGCAACAGGCCGACATGGCCGCGTGCGCCCAGCGCTTCGGCAATGTCGCGCGCCAGCGAGCGCACATAAGTGCCCTTGCCGCAGGTGACTTCCAGCACGGATTGGTCGGCGTCGTGCGTGACCAGCGAGAGAGCATCGACATCGATCGGCCGCGGCGGCAGGTCGACGGCCTCGCCAGCCCGGGCCAGGTCGTAGGCCCGCTCGCCATCGACCTTGAGCGCGGAATAGATGGGCGGCCGCTGCATGATCGTGCCGGTGAAGCGCGGCAGGATGGCGGCGAGTTCGGCAGCGCCGGGCCGGATATCGGACGTGGCCACCACGCTGCCCTCGGCATCGTCGGTGGTGGTGGCGCTGCCCCACTTGATGGCGAAGCGATAGACCTTGGTGCCGTCCTGCACCTGCGGAACGGCCTTGGTCGCCTCCCCCAGCGCAATAGGAAGGATGCCGGTCGCCAGCGGATCGAGCGTCCCGGCATGGCCGGCCTTGGCGGCGCCGAACAGCCAGCGCACCTTGCCCACCGCCTGCGTCGAGGTCATGTCAAAAGGCTTGTCGAGCACCACCCAGCCGGAAATGGCGCGCTTGGGTCGCTTGGCCTGGCTCAAGACTGTTCGTCGTCCGCTTCGCCGTCCAGGTCGCGCTGCACCCGCTCGCTGCGCAGCAGGGCGTCGATGCGGCTGGCCTCATCGAAGGTGTCGTCGACGAAGAAACGGATCTCGGGGGCGAATTTCATGTTGATCTGCGGGGCCACCCGGCCGCGGATGAACTTGCGGTGGCGATTGAGCGCGGCCACGATCTCGTCGGCATGCTGGCCGCCCAGCGGCATCACATAGGCGTTGGCGAGCTTGAGGTCGGGCGTCATGCGCACTTCGGGCACGGTGATGACGGCGCCGCGCAGCGCGTCGTCCTCGACGTCGCCGCGCGCGAACATGGCCGCCAGCGCGTGGCGGACCAGTTCGCCCACGCGCAGCATGCGCTGGCTGGGGCCCTGAGGCTTGTTGTCCTTGTTCATCGGGCCGAGATAGGCCGTCCTGCCGTCGCCGTCAATCGATCAGCGTCAGCGCGGCCTCGGCCTGCAGCTGCGCCGCCCGGGCTTCGACCACGTCGGTATCGACGGGCCAGGTTTCAGGCTTGGACGGATCGAAGGCTGCGCCACGCCATTCCTGGTAGACGATGGCGACTCCCCGTTCGCTTTTGCGGAAGCTCATCACCATGACTTCGCCCTGCCCGGCATAGCCGGTCAGCCGGTCGAGATAGGCACCGCAGACGAAGCCGAGCGGGGCCAGGTTTTCCCCGTCATCCTCGCCGAACTGGAAGAAGCCCGTCAGCTCGGGCTTGCAGGTCTGGCTGTAGCCGAACATGACGGCGCTGCGATAGTCGGTCAGAGGCCGGCTGGCCTCCAGCGTGATGCGGGCACCATAAAGGGTGGTCCAGAGCGCCTGCGACTGCCCCTTGGGGTAGATTTCCAGCAGCGCCTGCGACTCATCGGACACATAGTGCGCCTCCAGCAGCGGGCGCACTTCGCCCGACAGGCGCTCGGCCGGGCTCAGCCAGTCCGGCAGCGGCAGGGCGAAGCTGTGGCCGATGGCGTCCAGCACCAGCGCATTGCCTTCCTCGGTGAGGGGCGGCTCGCTGGGAACCTGCGCCAGAACGGGACCGGCCGCGAAGGCGGCCGAGACGGCCAGCATGGCCAGAACGGAACGGAAGCCGGCATTGACAGCCATTGTCGGGGGTCTCCTCACCCAGGCCCAGCACGCCGCGGCGCCACCCCCCAGAGGCGCCATCGGCATGGGTGAATTGGGGCATTTCCCGCAGCTTAGCAAGTCTGGCCGGCATCGATTGCGACGATCGGTGCACCGGTGCGTATTTGGCGCAACACTGGCGCGCCGCTTCAGCCGCGCAGGCCGTTGGCCCGGTCGGGCAGCACGCGGTGCGGCGGCTGGTGACCATCCATGAAGGCGCGGATGTTGACGATGACCGCCTCGCCCATTTCGACCCGCGCCTCGAGCGTCGCCGAGGCCATATGGGCGGTCAGCACCACCTTGTTGGCCTCGGCCAGGGCCAGCAGCCGGGGATCGATGCCGTTCTTGTTCTCGAAGACGTCGAGGGCAGCGCCGCTGAGGTGCCCGCTCTCGATGCCCGCCACGAGCGCCGCTTCGTCGACCAGTTCGGGACGGCTGACATTGACCACGAAACTGCCCGGCCGCATCGCGGCGAGCCGTTCGGCCGACAGGATGTGGAACGTCTCGCGGGTCAGGGGGGTGTGGAGCGAGACGATGTCGACCGCCGCGATCATGGCATCCAGATCGGGCCAGTAGGTGGCCTCTAGCGGGGTCTCGATCGCCGGCGGGCGCCGGTTGCGCGAATAGTAGTGAATATTGAGGCCGAAGGCGCGGGCGCGCTGCGCTACTGCGGTGCCGATGCGGCCCATGCCGACTATGCCCAGGGCCTTGCCGCGCAGGCGGTGGCCCAGCATGGAGGTCGGCGACCAGCCCGCCCAGACCCGGTCGCGCACCAGCATCTGGGTGCCCTCCACCAGCCGGCGCGGCAGCGCCAGCATCAGCACCATGGCCATGTCGGCCGTATCCTCGGTCAGCACCGATGGCGTGTTGGTGACGGTCAGACCTGCGGCCCAGGCCGCTTCGAGGTCGATATTATCGATGCCGTTGCCGAACTGGGCGATCATGCGCACGCTGGGCGGCAGGCGGGCGATGAGCGCGGCGTCGATCCGATCGGTGATGGAACAGACCAGGACGTCCTTGCCCTCCAGACCGGCGATGATGTCGTCGCCCGTGAGGGTCACGTCGCCCTCGTTCACATCGGTCTCGAACAGGGTGGCCATGCGCGCCTCGATGGTTTC
>CAMLOA010000352.1 GCA_946481445.1 uncultured Devosia sp.
CCAGATCGTCCCAGCCGTAAAAGACCAGGGAGGTGGCAAGAAGCCAGAGCCAGCGCCAATGGCTTGGGACGAGTGCGGCACCCGCAATCACTGCCGGGAGGAAGAGGGCGAATTCGAACGAGTTGAACAGCATCGCCTCGTCCGCTTTCTGTTCCTAGTATGAGGCGCCGCCGGCTCGGAGCTCGGGAGGCACTTCCTCGATAGGGATACCCCCGTTGACGACCAGATAGTCCGACAGGGCTTCTCGCTCTTCTGGTGTCAGGTCGACCTCGATATGGCTGGGCTTGTTGAGGGTGCCAAGCCAGGCCTCGCGGGCCCGGGACTGCGTCACCACGACGGTCACGATGTGACAGGACTGGCAATAGCGCAGGGTCAGGTCGCGACCGTCGGGCGGCAGGGTTTCGGCCGTCATGCCGTCACCAAACGGAGCATTGTAGAAGAGGTAGTCAGCCAGCGTCTGGCGCTGGTACTCGTCTAGCCCGGCAATGGCCGGAACGCTGGCCGCCGCCGTTTCCAAGTATTCGAGCCATTCTGCGCTGGTTTTCGTTTCCGTCTCGAACGCGGCCAGATCGCCTTCTGGAAGGTCGCCAGCGACGAGATCCTGCAGGAGAGTTCGGCCCCCGTCGGGGATGAAGGCGAAGACGTCGTCCTCCTGCGACAGCGGCGTTGATGCCAGGCCAAGGCTCAGACCCAGAGCCAGCAAGGAGAGTAAGGCAGATTTCATGGCTTCCTCCCGGGATGTCCTAGAACCGCAACTCTGGCGGCACGTCTTCGTAGTCGAGCGGCATGTTCGTGGCCGAATAGAGCGCGAAGGTCTCGCGCTCCTTCTCATCCATCTCTATCTCGCGATGGAACGGCGACAGGAACACGCTGCGCCATCCCTGGACGTCCCGATCATGCATGAGGTAGCCCGAAAAAATTGCGTGGCAATACTGGCAGTTGGCCACTGCCAGTTCCTTGCCATCGGGCGGCAGCAGGGAGACCGGGTCCTCCGACCCTGCAAGGGCGCTGGGATCAGTTTCGAGCGGAAAGTTGACGCTGAGGTAGCCCGCGAGGGTTTCCATTTCGGACTGGCTGAGCCCGTTCCGCTCCGCAAGAAGGGACTGCCAGCCGGCCTGGTCTCGGCTCTCCGTCGCCAGTTGGGCCAGCTCGGCGGCCTTTCCGGCAAAGAGCTGGCGCAACAGGTTCCGACCGCCATCGGGCATGAATTCGAAACCTGGTTGCCCCACTGCCGGAAGGACCGTCAGCGTGGCGAGAGCCGCTACCAGCAAGGTGCCGCGAGACGTGATCATCTCGGCATTCCCCGCGGCCGGTCCCGTCGGCTTCCCAGCAGGCTTCCGAAGTCGAAGACCTCGACGGCGAGCGAACGGGTCGCCATATCGGCGGGAAAACCGTCGCCGCGCAGCAGGTCCAGCATCGTCGCCGTCGCGTCGTCGTAGAACTGTTCTTGGCAGTGACGGCAGGCCAGGGCAGGCAGACCTTCGAGCACCACCAGCCGGTCGCCCTGCCAGAGGGCAGACCGGATCGTCGTCGCCTCGACCGCTTCACTGCCACATTGGGGGCAGGTTGCCACAGCGGTCCCGACCGATCGTTGCAGCGACGTTTGCACGGCGTTCATGTCGTTTCCCCCTGGCCCCCGATCAACCCACCAGTTTCCTGGCCGCGCTGGCGATGTGGTCGGCATTCACCCGCATCCAGAGGAACATCTCGGGCGATGCGGGCGGGGGAGCATCGGGAAAGGCGATGCGCTTGAAGCGGGCGCCATCGACATTTTCCGCGACGCGCGCCACGACTTCGGCGGCGGGCCCCAAGGTGTAGTAGGTCTGGTCGACCGCCAGCAGCCTCTTGGTCTTGCCCACCGACGTCACAAGGGTCTCGGTATCCATCGGCTTGAGCGCGCGCAGGTCGATCACCTCCACGCTCATCCCGTCGGCCTTCAAGGCTTCGGCCGCCTTGAGAACCTCCGGCATGCCCGCGCCCGAGCCCACGATCGTGATGTCGGTGCCCTCACTGCGAACGGCAGCCTTGTCGAGCGGAACCTCGTACTGGTCGTCTGGAACTTCCTCGACGAGCTCACGCAGTCCGGCCGGATAGAGAAATACCACCGGGTTGGGATCGCGCAGGGCCGAGACCATCATGCCCTTGGCATCGTAGGGGGTGGACGGAACGACCGTTTTCACCCCCGGAATGTGCATGTAGTAGGAATCGATCTCGTAGTCGGAATGCTGGCCGGCGAAGCCCGGCGTCTGCCCGGTCATTTCCATGACGAAGACGACGGGCATGGACGCCACGCCACCCGTCATGTGGCGAAGCTTGCCCGCATGGTTCTGGATGATCTGGAAGGGCATCCCGGCTCCCTGATAGGGGATGTAGGTCGCCGCTTTCGATCCGGCGAGACCGGCGCCCAGCGTTGCGGCCACCATCCACATCTCGTCGATGCCCGTGTTGACCACCCGCTTGCGGGTGAACTCGGTTTCGAGATTGATGACGGGCAAGCCCGGATTGGATGCCACTGGCGCGGTCAACTCATAGAGCCAGACCATGTTCGGGTCCTGGCGCATCTCGTACTGTACGGCCTCGAGGACCGCATACATCCAGCTTTTCTCTGCCATTTTCTGCTCCTTGTCCTCTGTTCAGGCCAGCTGGCGGGCTTCCACCACGCCATCGACGAAAACATTCTTGAGTCCATCCTCGGGAACGCACAGCGGCTGCTCGGCGGCCCAGGCAAAAGCGTCCAGGACTTCCTGCTTGACTTCCGCCTCGATCGCGTCGGCGCCAGCTTCGTCCAGCAATTCCCAGTCGATGAGAATGCGGCGGGCAATGTCCAGGGGATCACGCTGCATCCAGGCCCGCAGCTCGCGCTCGGGCCGGAAGGAGGAGATTGCCAGCGGATCGTAGCCGAAGGCGCCGAGTTCTCCGGGTGTGGCGCCAGGGGCGCCCCAGTGGTTGTAGTAGCGGTAGGTCTTGGCCTCGATCAGGGTGGGGCCTTCGCCGGCGCGGGCGCGGTCAACCGCGATCTTGGCGGCATTGTAGACCTGCATGACGTCCTGCCCGTCGACGATTACGCCGGGAATGCCATAGGGCTCCGCCGCCGTCGCGATGTCCTTCATCGGGACCGAGTAGGAGTAGTGGGCGTACTGGTGGTACAGGTTGTTTTCGACCACGTAGATGAACGGCAGCTTCAGGAGCGCCGCGTTGTTGAGCGCCGAGTGGAAGTGCGGGGTCGCATAGGTGCCGTCGCCCCCGAAGTTGACCACGACCTGGTCGCTGCCGCGGGCCTGGATGGCAAAAGCCGAGCCGGTGGCGATCACCGGGCCCGGACCGATCATGCCATCGGCTCCCATGAAGCCGATGGACGGGTCCGAGATGTGCATTTCGGCCGCATAACCCTTGTTAAGACCTGTCGCGCGGAAATCGTTCTCGGCGCACATGCG
>CAMLOA010000353.1 GCA_946481445.1 uncultured Devosia sp.
GAGGCCGCTGCCCGCTTCAGGGCATCTTCGGGCTACAGTCGTGATGGCAGGGCGTCGATGAGGGCCTCCACCTCCACGTCGCCACCGACCTGCATCGCTCCGGACTGGGTCAGCATGGCCGTGGCGACGCAGGCGTGCAGGTCCGCCCCTGTCGATGCGCAGATCCGCGCGGCGAACGTCGGCGCCGAGAGTTCGTGCTCGGCGGACATGACGAGCGCCGCATCAATGGCCTGTACGGCATCCGGCATTTTCTTCAAACCGAGTCCGCGGGCGATACACTGTGCCAGGAACTCGCCTTCATGAGGCGCAGAATACTGCGATCTGGGCCCAAAAACGCCGGCGGTGCCGGCCAATGTCTGCAGCAGGCGCCGGCACGTTGCCGGGCCGGCGGTCTGCATGTCGTCTTCTGCCTGTTCGAATGCCGACAGCGAGGTGGTCAGCATCGACAGGAGCCTGAGCGGCGTGATGTGTTCGGCCGAGTGCAGCGCGAGCCTGACCAGGGATTCGGGCTGCCGGGTGTCCTGCGGGACGGGCCAGGGTACATCCCGCGTGCGTGGCAGGCCCGTCCAGATGAGCTCGCTGGCGAACTCAAACGACCTTCCATCGCGCACCAGGTCGCGCGCGAGCACGCCCCGGTAGCGCGGTCCATGAGGGGTGATCTCACTGATCCACGTCTGCGCGATCGGTTCTCCGTAGCGCAGGGCGTGCGACACCTTCGGCCCGCCCGAACGCGCAACGGACCGACTCCTGAGCTTCTCGACATCGGCCTTGCGATAGAGCTTGGCTTTCACGCCGGCGCGCTGCACCGTCTTGATCAGCCCACGACTGACGTAGGTGTAGAGCGTTTCCCGGCGCACGCCGAGGATCGACATCGCTTCGGCGCTGTCGACGTAGCCGACGTCGTTGATCTGGCGCTGGGGGCGTGCGCCATCGTGAAGTTTTTGCGCTGACATAGGGTTCTCCCGGGAAGATATATCGATTTTCACATCGATCTATACATCGATCAATGTATTGCCTAACATCATGGCACGCATTCAGCGCAATCTTCAATGCAATCTTGAAAGGATCACCACGATGGAAGTCGCCGAACAACAACTCCTGGACCTGCGCCCCAAGTTCAAGGAAACCCGCAAGAAGCTGCTCAGCGCCCGGCACCTGCCGGGCGAGGTGTACAGCTCCCCCGAGATCTACGACATGGAGAAGCAGCAAATCTTCATGAAGTACTGGCTCTCCGTGGGGCGTGTCGAAGAGATACCCAATGTCGGCGACTACTACACCTTCCAGGTGATGAAGGAATCGATCGTGGTATCCCGTCCGGCGGCCGATCAGGTCGTCGCCTACATGAACCAGTGCCTGCACCGAGGCGTCGAGGTGGCCGTCGGCCGCGGCAATGCCAAGGAGTTCAGCTGCCCCTACCACGCTTGGCTGTACGACGTGAGCGGCAAACTGACGGTCGCGCCCGGCATGAAGGCCTCGGAGGTCGACCTGAAGAACTGCAGCCTGCGGCAGTTGCATGTCAAGATCTGGCGCGGCTGGATCTTCGTCAACTTCAGCGACGAGCCGATGTCGTTCGACGACTACATTAAGCCTTTCGAAGAGCCGCTCTGGTGGTTCCAGACCGACGGGTGCCAGTTGGCGCAGAAGGTCGAGATCGACGTCAATTGCAACTGGAAATTTCTGGTCGAGAACCTGATCGACATCTATCACGTGGGCGTCATCCACAAGGGGACCTTCGGCGGTTTCGTCAAGGGCGAACAGGTCCGCTTCAACCTCCTTGAGAACGGCGGCTGGCATACCCAGTACGAAGCGCGGCCGCACTCGAAGTCCGGCGAACAGGTGTTCCCGACGCTGCCCTGGGCGCAGGACAAGCCCAGCGGCATTGCCTGCAAGGCAGGTATCTACCCCAACCTGAACCTGTCGATGCGCGCCGACAGCGTGCGCATGTGGCATATCTGGCCCATCTCGCCCACCGAGACCCGGGTCATCTGCTACCTGTTGTTCCCCGAGGGCGCCTTCTCGATTCCGAACTACGACGAGGAGATGGAGAAGTATGTGGGCTTCGTGCGCCAGATCATCGCCGAGGACGCGGTGATGGTGGAGGGCATGCAGAACACCGCGGGTTCGAAGTTCTTCAAACCCGGGCCTATGTCGCCGCTGGAGGAGGCGCTCTACCACTTGGAGAACCACTACATCGACGTGATGACGTCCGAGGCGGCATGAGCACAGGAAAGTCTGGAGCGACCATGGAACACGAATGGATCAAGGTCGGCAACGTCGCCGATATCGACGAAGACGACACACATTCGGTCGAGATCGACGGCAAGCAGGTGTGTCTTTACAACCTCGGCGGGGAGATTTTCGCCACGGAGGGGACCTGCACGCACGGAGACGCTGACCTTTCGCTGGGCATGGTGGTCGATTCCTGCCTCATCGAGTGTCCTTTGCACGAGGGAACGTTCGACATCCGCAGTGGCCGTGCGGTGGACGCGCCCTGCACCGAGCCGCTGCATTGCTATCCGGTCAAGGTCGAGCAGGGGGTCATCTTCCTGCGCACCGTCCATTGAGTATGGACACGGAGAACACAGTGATGGATGTCGTCATCGTTGGAGCCGGCCAGGCCGGCGCTTGGGTCGCGCGGTCGCTGCGACAGGAGGGGCATGAGGGGCGCATCACGCTCCTGGGCCGGGAGCCGCACGCGCCGTACGAGCGCCCCCCCTTGTCCAAGGGGGTGCTCAGCGGGGCCGAGGCTCACCCGCCGGTACTGCTGACCCCGCAGCAATGCGAATCGCTGCGGGTAGATTTCCGGCCCCGTGTCGAGGTGACGGGCATTGACCGCGCAGGCCGCCAGGTACGGTGCGCGGATGGCTCGGTGGTTGCCTACGACAAGCTCGTGCTGGCCACGGGCGGGCGCCCACGGATGCTGTCGTGCCCCGGCGCGGAACTACCGGGCATCCATGTCTTGCGTACGATCGAAGATTCCCGGGCCATTGCCAGCAAGCTGGTGCCCGGCCATCGGCTGCTGGTCATCGGGGGAGGCTGGATCGGGCTGGAGATCGCGGCGACGGCGAGGAAGCAGCAGGTTGAGGTTACTGTGCTCGAGGCGGGGCCGCGCCTTTGCGCGCGGTCGGTGCCGCCGCAGCTGTCGGATTTTCTCCTCGCGAAACACCGCAAGGAGGGCGTAGACGTGCGGCTCTCGACGACGGTGGCCTCGATTGGCGCGGGCCGCGAGCGCGCGCTGGCCGTGCAACTGTCGGGCGTGGCACAGGAATTCGATGCGGTGGTGGTCGGGATTGGGCTGGTGCTCGATACCGGCCTGGCCGAGGCTTGCGGACTGGAGGTCCGGGACGGCATCGTCGTGGATGCGAGCGGCCGAACCTCCGACCCCGACATCTACGCGGCCGGTGACGTGGCCAACCAGCCCAATACCTGGG
>CAMLOA010000354.1 GCA_946481445.1 uncultured Devosia sp.
CCAGCGACCTGCGGTCCTGGCTCGCCGAGCCGAACTGGCGCACCCCGTTCTCGGTGGCGGTGGCGTCGAGGGGGATATCGTGCTCCTCGCGGGGAATTGCGTCCAGCTCCTGCACGGCGAAGGCCAGGCCAACCAAACGCGGTTTCTTTGTCATCCGCGCCAGCGTGCGGTCATAATAGCCGCCGCCATAGCCCAGGCGCGTTCCCCTGGCATCGAAGCCGAGCAAAGGCATGAGCACGATGTCAGGCTCCGCACGCGGCGCCAGTTCGGACGGCGCCAGCGTGCCGAACCCCGCCTCGTAGAGCGAGGCCCCCTGTTCCCAGACCCGCAGGTCGAGCGGCTCTTCGGAACCCGTCACCACCGGCAATACGACGGTCTGGTTGGTGTCCATCAGCCGGACCAGGATGGGCTGGCAATCCAGTTCGTCGCGAATGCGCCAATAGGCGGCCACCACATCGGTGGAGGTGAGGGGAATGGCTTCGAAGAAGTGCCGCATCACCGCCTGCGCGGCCTCGGCCCGCTCGGATGGCGACAGGGCCGCCCGGGTGGCGTGCGCCCTGACACGGAGGGCCGCCTTGGCCTGCTCGATCTCGTCGTCAACCATGCGGCCTGCGGAACCCCAGATGCAAATCGGTGCCGCCCTGGCCGTGGGATAATCGATCCCGGGAACCTACTCACGTAGGTGGGCGCCGTGTGTCCGAACCCACGGGTCCGGTCAGGGACAGCTCCCTTAAGATCGATTAAGGCCCCGGGGATATTGGTATCCTCACGCGCCGGGCAGCCAGCAAGATATAGGCGGATTGGGGGGCTGTGCAAAGGGGCTAGAGCAGGTCGAACCAATCCTGGAGGTGATGCAGTACGCGCAAGACGATCACATCCTCATTCTCGATGGCGTAGAGAATGTTGTGGGTGCCGCTCGGCATCAGGCGAACCGAACTGACAGTGGCTCGTCGTTCGGGGGCCATGTACGGGTGTGCGGCAAGTGCATCCAAGAGGTTGACGAGCTTCTGTTCGTACACTTCGGACTGCCCGTAGCCGTAGCGAAGCGCACCCTCTGCCGAAATACGGTCCAGGTCATCAATGGCCGCTTCGGTTAGCTTCCACACCAAGATCAGGCGCTTTTCTTGGTATTCTCAGACGCTTCCCGGGCCTTGAGCCTCATCCTCTGGAGCAATTCCTCGCGACCCATGGTGCTTATGCCGCTGGCAAGCGCTTCATCAACCAAGTCCTGGAGCTTCTGGCGAGCGTCCAATCTCTCCTGATCCCGACGCACCAAGTCACGCATGTAGTCGCTGGCATTGCCGTAGCGGCCCGTGGCGACCTGCTCCTCGACCCATTTTTTCATCTGGTCAGGCAAAGACACGTTCATAGTGGCCATGGCACTTCTCCTTGACCTCCAACCTAGCATTTATGGCAAAGTTTGCCAAGCGAGACACAGGCGCGGCGTTGCGCCAGTGGCGCCTGTGACATCTTCAAGCACCTTGGCGCGGGCGAGCCGGGCACCGCCCCTTGTCGTCGTCTCCAACCATCCGCAGTATCGTTCCGTTGCCGCGGCCATTGGCGTCCCCGGCAGTGCGGGCGGATCGGCGAGGACATTGCATGTGATTGCATCACGGGCTGCAGCCATAGTGATGGTATGGGCGGCGGCACTGCCGGGACCGGCGGGCCACGCCCGGGCCGAGGCCGGCGTTACGCCTGAACCGCGGCACTGCGGCAGCTATATCGGCCAGACGGTCTGCATCGCCGCGGAGAGTTATGTCGCCGACGTCTGTGCGGCCATCGAGACCTATGCCGATCACTACATGCTGCCGCCGGCCTTCTTCGCGCGGCTGATCTGGCAGGAAAGCCGCTTCGATCCCAATGCCATCAGCCCGGCAGGGGCGCAGGGCATCGCCCAGTTCATTCCGTCCACCGCCGAACTCCTCGCGCTGCGCAGTCCCTTCGATCCGGTCGAGGCCCTGTTTCGATCCGCAGAATATCTGCGTTTCCTCGAGGTCAAGTTCGGCAATCTCGGGCTGGCGGCCGCCGCCTACAATGGCGGCGAGCGGCGCATCGCCGATTTCGTCGCCGGCCTGGGCGGCGTCGCGGCGGAAACGCGCGGCTTCGTGTCGATCATCACCGGGCAATCGATCGAATACTGGCGCAGCGACATCGCCATGGTCGACTACAGGCTCGATCCGGACGCGTCGTTTCTCGACGCCTGCAATGACATGGCGAGCCGGGTTTCGATCCCGCCGATGACCGCCCAGGCGGGCACCTGGCAGCCCTGGGGCGTGCTGATCGCCGAGAACTTTTCGCCCGACATCGCGCGCGCCGCTTTCATGCGCGTCAAGGCGCGCCATGCCGACCTGTTTGACGGGCACGACCTGCTGTTCATAACCGGACGCAATCTCAGCCTGGGCACACGATTGCGCTATGCGGCGCAGGTCGGCTTTCCCGATCGCGGAGCGGCCGAGGCCTTCTGCGCGGCCCTCTCGGCACAGGGTGGCGCCTGCCTGGTGCGAAAGAACCAGTAGCTAGGAATGCGGCAGCGGGGCGGCTTCGTCCAGGACGCCGGCCACGCCCTCGAGCGCTTTTGCGGCTTCGCTGAGGCGGGATGCGAACTTGCCCTCAAGCGCCTCGATCTCGGCGGCCACTTCCTGGCCGGCACGGGTGAGCACGGTCACCTCGCGCTCCAGTTCCTTGATGCGGCGCTCTGCCTCGGCCAGTTCGTCCACCACGGCAATGCCGGCCATGACGGTCAGGCGATTGTCCCCGATCTCACCGACCGCACCCTTGAGGCCCTCGACCTGGGCATTGAAGCGTTCGGCGAGGCCGATCAGGTGCTGTTGCTGGCCTTCCTCGCAGGCCATGCGATACTTGCGGCCGTTGATCTCGACATTGACTTCCGGCACCGCGCTACTCCGCCTTGGCCAGTACGGAACGCACTGTCTCCATCGCCTCGACCAGCCGGCGGGAGACTTCATGGGCGCTATCGTCCAGCCGCTTGGCCCGCGCCGCCGTCTTGTCGAGTTCTGTCGCCAGACGCGCGCGTTCGTGGATGAGCCGCTGGGTATCGACCTCGATCCGGCTCTGCTGGCGCAGGCGATTGTCGAGGTCCCGGACAGATTGCTCCAGCCGCATCATGGCGCGGTCGAACCGCGCATTGGCAGCGGTGAGCCCGTCTTCAAGCTCCGTGTCACTCATTGCTACTACGGTCCTCGGCACGCGGCGATTCCGGCCCTCACAGCGTGCCCCACGGGGCAAAGCAATGCAACCGGCAAGCGCGGTGTTGTCATTGACAGGCAATTCGAACCTGTTATGCGTCAAACCCGCCTTTGGGAGGAGGCTTCCGGCGCCTCTTCTCCCCAGATTTTCAGCCACCCGAGAGAGCGCGACCCCATGCCCAATACCGCCCATCAGAACGAACTGGCCAATGCGATCCGGTC
>CAMLOA010000355.1 GCA_946481445.1 uncultured Devosia sp.
GCACTACCTGTGCCAGTCACAGGAATCCAGTCGACGCGCGTCTGCGCGACGAGAGGAGTCCTTTCAGCCCAAGGCCTTGGGCCGACGATATTCGCGTATGCCTCACCGATGCTCCGCCGCAAAAACCTGAAGTTCCGCCTCGGCTTCCGGACCAAAGAGGCCGAGGTGTTTCAGGATTTCCACAGCGAAACTGACCGGCGCGCTGCCGGCGGCGGTGATGATGCCGCCATCGCTGACCGCTTTCGGCTGGTCGCGGTAGAGCGACTCGCCGCTATAGACGGCATAAGCCTTGTGGGACGCCAGCGAATTGCCGGTATGGGCGACGTCGTTCAGGACGCCCGTGCTACCGAGCGCGCTTGCCGCCGCGCAGATGCCGGCAACCAGCCGGTTCCTGTCGTGAAACCGGTGCACCAGCCCGCCAAGATCGACAGCCGTTCCCTTTTCCCAGCTCAAGCCGCCGGGAATGACAAGCGCATCGATGCCAGCTGGATCAAGCGCGTCATAGGATGTGTCAGGCGTCACATTCAGCCCACCCATGGATGTCACCGGCCTGCCATCGGGGGTAGCGTAGACGATCTCGACGCCCAGATAACTGCGGGCTGCTGCAGCAAGCAGCGCCGGTTCCCAGTCCGCAAAATCCTGCGCCAGCGCAATGGCGATCCGTGTCATGGCCGTCTCCGTGGTTTTAATCAGGCGATGGACTGCATGTAGCGCATGCCGGTGACCGGGCGGGGCGCGAAATCCATGTTTTCGTAGAAACGATGCGCCGCCACATTGCCGGTCGTGGCGCTGACGGAAAGATAGTCGCAACCGAGACGCTTGGCGATATCGCGGGCGCGGGAAACCAAGTGCTGGCCGGTGCCATGGCCGCGATGCCCGTCACGCACGAAGAGATGATGCAGCTCAAGCCCGCGCCGGCCTTCCTGCGCCCTGTAGAGCGGCAGAAGCAGGGCGTAACCGATCAGCGCGCCATCGGCTTCGGCCACGAGGCCATGTACCCACGGCAGCGGGCCGAACAGGTCGCGTTCCAGTTTCGCCGGCGTGATCGCCGCCGCATCGCCGTGGTAGGAGGCAAGCAGCGTAATCATCTCGTTGAGCTCGGGCAAATCCGTCTTGCGTGCGCCACGAATGATGACGACGGGCGGTCTTTCCAGTGTAAGGGAGCTATCTTCGGTCATTTTTTCGGTCCTTTGGTCTTATCGGTGCCGTCAGGACGCTTGAGAAACAACAAAGCCGCCTGACGGCGGCTTGTTGACAATATGATCTGTCGAGCCGCCCTTAGAGGTAGGCCCAAAAGTACGAGCAGGAGATGGGTGCGCGTTCGTTGATCATGGGACATGCAATGCGCCCGAATCCGCAATCTGTCAAGCCCGGTTTTCCGATCAATGCTCACCCTCGCACATGCCGTGATTGGAAAGCGCGCGGATGACGTAGCAATCCTCTATGGAATGGCCGTGGCAATGGGAGACGATGCGCTCCAGCTCGTGCTCCAGCTTCTTCAGGCTGGCGATCTTTTCGCGCACATGGGCGAGGTGTTCGGCGGCGATGCGGTCTGCGCCCTCGCAGGGCATCTGCCGGTGCTGGCTAAGCGCGATCAGTTCGCGGATGGCGTCGATGTTCAGCCCGAGATCGCGCGCATGGCGGATGAAGGCCAGCCTTTCGAGGTCGGTCTTTTCGTAGCGGCGCTGGTTGCCGTCCGAACGGTCGGCTTCGCGGATGAGGCCCATCTGCTCGTAATAACGAATAGTCGGCACCTTGACGCCGGTGCGTTTGGACAGTTCACCGATGGACAGCATCTTTTTCTCCATATCTCCAGTCTCTAGAGATATGGCTTTTCCGTCCCCGGTTCAATGGCCTTAAGCGGCGTCGTTGACGCCAAGCGCCTGGGCCAGTGCCTTCAGAATCTGCGATTCGAGGCTTGCCATATCTGGCTGGGCGGAAGCGGCCACCTCAGCATTGGCGCCAGTGGCGGCGGAAACGCCGCTGTCCATGTTCCAGAGAGCAGCAGCGAGGCTCGCGGAGGCGCCGGCCAGCGGGGCGACGGTGGTGGCGACATTGCCTGCCACCGAAATGGCGCGATGGGCCGCCCGCGTCAGCTCCTGCAAAGCCTCGGTGGTAGACTGGCTCTCCCGGTTATGCGCAGGCGCGATGCCGCGGACGGGAGAGGCGAAATTGATGCTGCTGGTTGCTGCGATAGTCGTCATGACTGTGAGTCCCCTAGTTCTGATGGGGCATTTTTAAGGTCCGAAACATTCCCGAAGATTGCGTCATGCACGCCTTGCGCAAAAAATAGCGGCAATATACTATACCCCCCTATAGTATATGAGGTGCCCATGTCCCATACGATCCGCAACAAGGAGAAGCTTCTGGCCCGCATCCGCCGTCTGAAAGGGCAGATGGAGGCGGTCGAGCGCGCACTGGATGATGCCAAGCCCTGCGGCGAGGTGCTGCAATTGCTCGCTTCGGTGCGCGGCGCGCTTTCCGGCCTGACCGGGGAGGTGATGCAGGAGCATCTGCATGAGCATGTGGTGCATGCCGAAAACGAAGACGAGCGGGCGCGGGCGGCGGAAGAGCTCGCCCAGGTGCTGAAGACCTACATACGGTAAAAGCGAACAGGATTAGCGACATGACGACGACATCCGAACACCGTGCAGCAGCCGGTCACGACCATGTTTTCCTTGGCCAGAACCATGAGCGCAATGAAAGGCGCGTCTGGATGGTCATTGGGCTGACCGCGGCGATGATGGTGGCGGAAATCGTCGCCGGCCACTGGTATGGCTCCATGGCGCTGACGGCGGATGGCTGGCACATGTCCACCCATGCCGGCGCGATGCTGATTTCGGCGCTCGCCTATCTTTATGCCCGCCGCGAGGCGCGCAATCCGCGCTTCACCTTCGGCACCGGCAAGTTCGGCGATCTGGCGGGTTTTGCCAGCGCCATCGTACTGGCTGTGGTGGCACTGCTGATTGCCGTCGAAAGCGCGATGCGCCTCATCGATCCTGTCGAAATCGATTTCAACCAGGCGATCCTCGTCGCCATCATCGGCCTTGCCGTCAATCTTCTCAGCGCCGTGCTTTTGAAGGATGACCATCACCACGATCATGGCCATGGCCATGCCCACGGCTCGCATGCCCATCATGGCCATGGCAGCCACGCCCATCACGATCACGGCTCCCATGCCGGTCACCATGCGGACCACGGCGCAAAGGGCGGGCGGGACAACAATCTGCGCGCGGCCTATCTGCATGTGCTGGCGGATGCGCTGACGTCGGTTCTCGCCAGCGTCGCGCTGCTGCTCGGCAAGTGGAACGGCTGGTCGTTCCTTGATCCGTTGATGGGTATCGTTGGCGGTCTGGTGATTGCCCGCTGGTCATGGGGCCTGATCCGCTCCACGGCGACAACCCTGCTTGACGCGCTGCCGC
>CAMLOA010000356.1 GCA_946481445.1 uncultured Devosia sp.
CCTGCTTCGGGAGCAGGGGGTCGAGTGTTCGAATCACTCTACTCCGACCAATCAAACCCCGGCCTCGCCAGAGGCCGGGGTTTTGTTTTGGCTCAGGCCAGGCCTGGGGCCTCCATTTCCGCCTGCGGGCGCAAGGCGAGCGCGCCGTGCCGGCGCCATGCCATCACATCGTTGAGCGTATTGTAGAAGAAGGGCACCAGCCGGCGGCCTTCTATGGCCTCGGGGTCCACCCAGGCGGCGGATCGGACTTCGCCGGCAGCGAGCTGCAGGTCGGGCTCGGCGGCGAATTCAAGCTGGAACGAGGTGTAGAAGAACGCCGTGCCCCGGTCGATGACAGTGGCGCCGACCACCTCGTCGGGCACCGTCAGGTCGACCCGTAGCCCGACTTCCTCGCCCAGTTCGCGCACTGCGGCCTGCCGCGCCGTCTCTCCCGGCTCGAGCTTGCCCGTCGGCACGCCCCAGTGCAGCGGCAGCGGCCGGCTCGCGGCCCGTTCGATCAGCAACAGCCTGCCGCGGCAGAAGCAGAAGCAACCCGCCGCGCGATAGGCCAGCCGCTCCCCGCCCTCTCCATGCCGATACATGGCTAGCGCCGGCCCAGTGGAGCGGTGCGGTAGAGGTTGACGCGCAACCCGCCATGCAGCACCGGGGGATCGGGCGGCAGCCAGTTGAGGCCGGTCGCCTGCGCCAGTGCCTTGTCGCTGGTGATGAGGCCAACGCGCCAACCGGTGAAACGGGCGCGCAGCGTGGTACCCAGGCTGCGATAGAGCGCCAGCAGCGGCGCCTTGTTGCCGATGCGCGTGCCATAGGGCGGGTTGACGATGACGAGTCCGGGCGGCCCCTCCGGCGCCGTCAGCGCCTCGACAGGGGTCTCCTCGAACAGTGTCAGGCCCGCCACCCCTGCCCGCTCGGCATTGTGCCGGCTCATGCGGATGGCGCCGGGATCGCGGTCGCTGCCAAAGAAGCGCAGCGCCGTTTCCCCCGCGGCGCGTTGCCCTTTCATAGCGGCCCATGCGGCCGCATCGAAGCCAGCGATCTGTTCGAAGGCGAAAGCCCGTTCCCGGCCTGGCAGCATCCCCGCCGCGATTTCCGCCGCCTCGATGACGAAAGTGCCCGATCCGCACATCGGGTCGAGCACCGGCTCTGTACCGTCATAGCCGCACATGCGCAGGAACATGGCGGCCATGGTTTCGCGCATCGGGGCGCGGTTGACCTCTTCCTTGAAGCCGCGCTTGTGCAGCGACTCGCCGGTCGTATCGAGGCTGATGGTGACCAGGTCATCCTCGATCCGCACCATTACCCGCAGGGCAGCGTCCTCAGCGACGGGCGCGCCCAATTCCTGGGCGATCGCATTGCCCACCCGCTGCGCGGCCGCCGTCCCGTGGTAGATGCGCGACCGCTTGCAGCTTGCCTCGACGCTTACCGACACATCGGGCCGCAGCACCCCGGCCCAGTCCACCTTGCGCGCCCGCTTGTCGAGCTGGGCCAGGTGCAGGGCGCGGAATGCGGCGATGCGCACCAGCACGCGGGTCGCGCCGCGCAGCACCAGGTTAGCGCGCCACGCATCCTGCCAGGTCCCCGAAAAGGTCACGCCGCCCGGCGAGACGGCGGCGTCGGCGAAGCCGGCCTGGCGCGCCTCGGCACAGAGCGGCGCTTCGAGCCCCGGCGTGGCGACAAGGAAGATTTCGAAGGGCTCTTTGGCGTCGGTAGCGGCTGCGGGCGTGTTCATGCCGTCGCCCTAGCACAGGCCCTGCCGGACCGCCATCAGCACCCTCCCGTGCCGCCCCGAACTCTGCCATTCTCGGTCCGGTCAAAAGGGAGGCGAAGATGGCGCAGTGTAAGGTCATACGCGGCGGCGAGACGTTCCACGGCAAGCAGGGGCTGGATTATTTCGCCGGCGTGTCGGCGCAATCGGCGGGCTCGACCGGCATATGCATGCATATGGTGGTCATTCCGCCCGGAGCGGTATCGAAGCCGCATTACCATGCCAGCCACGAAACGGCGATCTTCCAGATCGAGGGGTCGACCTCGTTCCACCATGGCCCCAATCTCGAATTTACCGACGTGGTCCATGCGGGCGACTATGTCTATATCCCGGCCGGCATGCCGCACCAGCCGTTCAACCCCACCGACAGCGTGGCCCGCGCCATCATTGCGCGCACCGACCCCAACGAGCAGGAAAGCGTGGTGCTGATCTAGCCTTTCGGCGTTCCGGCAGGGGCGGCCTTGGCCAGCCAGATGTGGTGCCGGTCCCCGCCTTTGCTGCCGCGCGCCCGCACCCGCACTTCCTCGACGGCGAATCCCGCCTGGGCCAGCCGCCGGTTGAACGGGGCGCTGGGATGGGACGACCACACGGCCAGAACGCCACCGGGGCGCAGTGCCTTGAGGGTCCGGCGCAGGCCCGCCACAGTATAGAGTTGGTCATTGGCATCGCGCGTCAGGCCCTCGGGGCCATTGTCCACGTCGAGCAGGATGGCGTCGTAGCTCCTTTCGGCGCGCAGCAGTGCGCCGACATCGCCTTCGCGAACGGTGACGCGCGCGTCGGTGAGGCTCGCGCCGTGAAACGCCGCCATGGGCCCCCGCGCCCAGGCCACCACCGCTGGCACCAGTTCGGCCACGGTAATGCGTGCCTCGGGCGGCAGGATGGCGAGCGCCGCGCGCAGGGTGAAGCCCATGCCAAGGCCCCCGATCAGCATATGGGGCCGCCGCCGCTCGCCGATGCGCTCCCAGGACAGGCTCGCCAGCGCTTCTTCCGAGCCGCTCATGCGGCTGTTCATCAGCGTGGTCGACCCGGCCATGATGGAGAATTCCTGGCCGCGCTGCATCAGGCGCAGCGTGCCTTCGCCGCCGGGCACGGTGGCAGTGTCGATCAGGGTCCAGGGGGTGACGCCCATGCTGCCTCGCAAAAGAGAAAGCCGGCCACGCGGGCCGGCTTTCGGTCTATCTCAATGCGTCCGATCAACGCCGGGAGAACACGTTCCAGGCGCCGGTCACGGTCAGGGCCGCCAGGGCCATCTTGAGCACGTCCCAGATGATGAAGGGCTGCACGGCCTTGGCAAAGGCCGAGGCGACCACATTGGTCTGGTCGATCCACTGCGCCTGGCCGGCCATGGTGAGCAGCCAGAGGAAGCCGAAGACGAAGACCACCGCGTCGGCGGCCAGCATGGCGGCAAACAGGGTGACCGGCTTGCCCGAGGCGCCGCGGTCGGCGGCATAGCCGATGATCGCCGCCATCGGGAGATAGGCGAACAGGAACCCGGCCGTCGGCCCCATCAGGTAGGGCAGGCCGCCGCCCGTGGCAAACACCGGCAGGCCGGCGGCGCCTTCGAGCAGGTAAAGGGCCACGGTGGCGACGCCGATGCGCATGCCGAAGGCCGCGGCCAGCGCGGCAACCGCGAAGGTCTGCAGCGTCACCGGCAC